>NZ_JBITDL010000015.1:0-224288 GCF_044454225.1 Streptomyces sp. NPDC051563 | reverse complement strand
CGACGACAACACCAGGCCCGCCTCAGTCACTACAAACGACGCGGCCACACACCACCAGAAGCTGCCAACCCGTCAACGAAAGAACCGTTGCAGTACTAGCGCCCTCCCGCGCCCCCGGGGCTGCGTGGGCCGACGTGGGGGCGGCTCGGGCCGAGCGGCAGCCTCCAAGGCTACGACTCGGCCCCAGCTGCCGATCCGCAGCCGGACCCACGAGGCGACTGCCCCATCGACGTCGCGTAGGCGCGTCCGTGGTCGATCGTCACGCCAGGGACATCACTTCGCACCGGATAGAGGCGGGCAGCGGGGGCAGACTTCGCTGGGGCACTCCTGCTGATAACTTCTACAGCATTGTAGAAATCACCGGTCCGGAACCTCGACCGAGCCTCTCCGGACCGGCACCCGACGAATACGGAGTTGCCATGGCCCTGTGGGACCGGATCAAGGAATCCGCATCGACGATGCAGACGCAGCTGGTGGCGAAGAAGAACGACCTCAAGAGCGGCGCGTTCCGCGACGCGAGCATGGCGATGTGCGCGCTGGTCGCCGCGGCCGACGGCACGATCGACCCGTCCGAACGGCGCCGGGTGGCACAGCTGATCTCCACCAACGAGGTGCTGCAGAACTTCGACGCCTCCGACCTCCAGCGTCGCTTCGACGAGAACCTCAACAAGCTGACCGCCGACTTCGACTTCGGCAAGGTCGCCGTGTTGCAGGAGATCGCCAAGGCGAAGAAGAAGCCCGCCGAGGCGCGCGCGGTCATCCAGATCGGCATCGTCATCGGCGGGGCGGACGGCGACTTCGACAAGACCGAACAGGCTGTCGTACGGGAGGCCTGCTACACGCTCGACCTGCCTCCGTACGAGTTCGACCTCTAGCCACGAGGGAACGAGTCAGAAGGGAGCGGGCGTGGAAATCTCCGGGCTCATCAGCGCGATCTTCATCGGAATCATCGTCGGTGTACTGGGGCGACTGGTTCTGCCGGGCCGTCAGCGCATCGGATTCCTGTGGACCATCGCCATCGGCATCGCGGCCGCACTGGTCGGCACCGTCATCGCCGCAGCCCTGGGCGTCGCCGACACCAAGGGCATCGACTGGATCGAGTGGGCCATCCAGATCGGGCTCGCCGCCGTGGGCGTGGCAGCCTTCGAACGAGTCAAGGCCCGGGCCTGATCTCGCCCCCCCGTTATCTTTTTCGCGGTCCTGCAATGGGGCCGCTGGCCTCCGGGCCCGGTATGACTGTGTCCCCTCTGTCGAAGTGATGACCTGGGGGGTGGTGTCGCCGGGCCCGTGGGGTGCCGTCGGAGACGCTGATGAGAGGTCCGGCCACCGCCTGGCCTGGCGCGATGCCGGGCAGTTCGCGGGCGGCAGGTCTGCATAACGTGGATGCGCGAGCACGGTGCCACTGCCGAGGCCGGGACGGTCAACCACCCGGGAGGGGTGCGATGTAAGACACCGGCGATGTGGGCGTCTTCCTGGGTATGGACGTCGGCAAGAGCGCTCACCACGGCCACGGACTGACGCCGGCGGGCAAGAAGGTCTTCGACAAGCCGATGCCCAACAGCGAACCGAAACTGCGGGCCGTCTTCGACAAGCTGACCGCGAAGTTCGGCACGGTACTGGTGATCGTGGACCAGCCGGCCTCGATCGGTGCTCTGCCCCTGACCGTCGCCCGCGACGCGGGCTGCCAGGTCGCCTACCTGCCCGGACTGGCCATGCGACGGATCGCCGACCTCTACCCGGGAGAGGCGAAAACCGACGCGAAGGACGCCGCGGTCATCGCGGACGCCGCCCGCACCATGCCCCACACCTTGCGTCCGCTGGAGCTGACCGACGAGATCACCGCCGAGCTCACGGTGCTGACCGGCTTCGATCAGGACCTCACCGCGGAAGCCACCCGCACCTCCAACCGGATACGCGGCCTGCTCACCCAGTTCCACCCGTCGCTGGAGCGCGTGCTCGGCCCGCGACTGGACCACCGGGCCGTCACCTGGCTCCTCGAGCGATACGGATCCCCGGCCGCACTGCGCAAGGCCGGCCGCCGCAGACTCGTCGAACTCATCCGCCCCAAGGCCCCGCGGATGGCACAGAGGCTGATCGACGAGATCTTCGACGCTCTCGACGAGCAGACCGTCGTCGTTCCCGGCACGGGCACCCTTGACATCGTGATCCCGTCCCTGGCCGCCTCGCTCGCCGCGGTCCATGACCAGCGCCGGGCACTGGAATCCCAGATCAGCACCCTGCTGGAGGCCCACCCTCTTCACCCAGTCCTGACCTCGATGCCGGGAGTCGGAGTCAGGACCGCCGCCGTCCTGCTGGTCACCGTCGGCGACGGCACCGGCTTTCCCGGCGCCGCCCACCTCGCCTCCTACGCCGGACTCGCCCCCACCACCAAGTCGTCGGGCACCTCGATCCACGGCGAACACGCACCCCGCGGCGGAAACCGGCAACTCAAACGGGCCATGTTCCTCTCCGCCTTCGCCTGCAAGAACGCCGACCCGGCATCACGCACCTACTACGACCACCAACGCGCCCGCGGCAAGACCCACACCCAGGCACTCCTGCGGCTCGCCCGCCAACGCATCAGCGTCCTGTTCGCCATGCTCCGAGACGGCACCTTCTACGAGCCCAGAACCCCAGCCCCCGCCCTCACCGCATGACCACCCAAAAACAGCCTCATACCCGGCACCACGTCCTTGACGAAGGACATAGAGGCCCCCCCGGTGACCAGCGGGGCCGGGGAAGGGCCGCTCCCCTACAGCGGTGTCGCTGCCTTGAGGATGAAAAACAAGGTGAACGCGGCGTTCGCCGACGACAGGGCGGAGGCGGCGGCGCCCGCCGTGGCGCCCCACGCGGCGAGGCCGGCCGGGGTGAACACAGGTGGCCAGCGCAGCGCGACAGGGGCGGGAGCGAGAAGAGCGGCCACCCGGCGCGGCACGGGACCCGCTGCGGCGAAGTGGGCGAGGGTCGTGCTCGGGGCACCCTGGGTCACCAGTGCCGCCTTGGCCACGGCCCGGGCGACGCTTTGGCGGTTGCCGGTCACGGCCGCCGCTTCCTCGTCGGCCCACCGCTCGGTGGTGTAGGCGACCGAGGTACACAGGGGGCGAAGGAAGGGGTTGGCCCGCGCGGCCAGCTGCGTGGCCAGCAGGAAGCGGTGGTGGCGCGAGGCCAGGTGGGCACGTTCGTGAGCGAACAGGGCCCGGCGCTCGCGGCCGTCGAGTTCGGCGAGCATCCCGGCGGTCACCACGATCCGGTCCCGAGGTCCGGGGAGCGCGTAGGCGTACGCCATGTCGTCGGGCAGTACGGCCACACTCCGGTCGGGCAGTCCAGCGAGGGCCCGCAGTGCCTCGCGTCGCACGCGGAAGTGGCGCCAGGTGATGCCCGCGCAACCAACAAGAACGGCCAGGAGGGCCGGGATGGCAGCCCTACCCGCGACTTCGTCGTAGGGCACCGCATCGCGTACCTCAGGATCCGACCAGCCGTCGGGCAGCGGGTTCCCGGGGAGCTGGGCGGTGCCGACCACCATCAGCAGGGCCAGGCAGAGGGTGCTGCACACCGCGAGCACCGCGGCGATGGCGGACAGCAGCCAGGTCGCGGTCCGCAGATGAAGGTGGTGCTCGGCCAGTCGCGCGATGGGCCACGCGGTGAACGGCAGCACCAGGGGCAGGAAGACGAAGACTCCCATGGGAGTTCAGCCGTCCCCTTCCTCGTCCGTCTGCGCGAGAAGACCCCGCAGCAGTTGCTCGTCCCCCGGAGAGAGCGAGGTGACGAAGCTGGTCAGTACCGCCTCCCGGTCCGCCTCGCCGTCCAGGACCTTGCGCATCCGCAGCGCTGCGAGCCCCGCTTCGTCAGCCACCTGGACCCACTCGAACGAACGGCCGGCGCGTGCTCGGGCGACCGCGCCCTTGGCGTGCAGGCGGGTCAGGATCGTGATGACCGTGGTGTAGGCGAGAGTTCCCGGGAGACGCTCCTGTACCCAGCCCGCGGTCACGGGTCCCGGGGCCGTGCCGAGTACGGCAAGGATCTGGGCCTCCAGCTCGCCTTGACCTCGTCGCGGGGGCAGTGCGTCCCCCGTGCTGTGCCGGGCTGTCATGCTCAAGCCTCCCGTCCTGGGATCGCGGTTTCCACGTGAAGTGCGGTTCATCGTACTGAGCCTTGGCGACGGCACACCGTCGCACTGCAGCTCACCATGCGCCGTGGCATACATCATCGCGAGCCCGGCTGCCCTTCCACTGTGCCCCCGCTACCACCAGACTTCTACATCGTTGTAGATTCTTGACTCCTACGTCATCCGTCGGCACGGGGGTGTACGGCGATGACAGGCCCATGGGCCCGCGGATGGAAGGCGGCAGTCAGTGGGCGGGGACCTTTGCGCAACGCGCGTGCACCATAAGCCAGTACCCGGAAGTCGGCGACATCAGAAAGCTCGGCTCACCGGGCGCGGCCGGGCGGTCCTGTGGTTCGCAGGGATTCTGGCCGGCCTCGTGCTGCTCGCGGCGGGCGCCGGCGGCTGGCTCTATCAGAGGCTGGAGGGCAAACATCAGCGCCTCCGACATCGACGACATGCTCGGCGGTGACCGCCCGGCCAGCCTGAGCCCGGGGGCCAAAAACATCGTCTTGGTGGGATCGGACAGCCGCGATGGGGCCAACGCCAAATATGGCAAGGGCCTGGCCACCATGCAGTCGGACACGCTGATGGTTCTGCACATTGCCGCCGATCGGAAGTGGGGCGCCGTCGTCTCGCTCCCGCGCGATTCCTGGGTGGAGGTGCCGGCCTGCGACCGGGGCGACGGCACCCGGTCCGCCCCGCGTCACTTCAAAATCAACTCGGCGTTCGCCATCGGGGGCGCCAAAGGCGATGTCGGCGGAGCAGCCGCCTGCACCATCAAGACCGTCGAGCACAACACCGGCCTGCGCATCGACCACTTCATCACGCTCGACTTCCAGGGCTTCAAGGGGATGGTCAACGCCCTCGGCGGCATCGAAGTCTGCCCGCAGCAGGCCATCCACGATGTCAAGGCACACCTGGACCTCGACGCGGGATGCCAGATCGTCAAGGACGAGAAGGCACTCGGATACGTCCGCACCCGCTACAGCGTCGGGGACGGCTCGGACATCGGACGCATCGGACGCCAGCAGGAGTTCATGCAGGCCCTGGCCGCCAAGGCACAGGAGCAGCTGACCAGCCCAGGTGACGTGTACGGATTCCTCGACTCGGCGACCAAATCCGTCACCACCGACAACGCACTCGCCGGATCCGACCGCTGTACGGCCTGGCGTCCGAGCTCCGGGACATCCCGAAGGACCGGCTCGCCTTCGTCATCGTGCCGAACTATCCCCGGGAGGTGGACATCCCCACAGATCGAGCAAACATCTCATGGCAGTACCCGCAGACTCGCATTCTCTTCAGCGCCCTGGCCAAGGACGAGGAGATCACCAAACCCGACTCGCGTCCGCCCCGTCCGTCGCCGCGGGCAGCGTGCAAGTACTGGTGCCCAACGGAACGGGGAAGCCAGGCGCGGCCGCGGCCGTGGCCGCCCAGTTGCGCTCGGCCGGTTACACCGTGACAGGCATCGGGAACGCTCCGCGGATCGCGGAG
Source organism: Streptomyces sp. NPDC051563 (assembly GCF_044454225.1). Classification (NCBI taxonomy): domain Bacteria; kingdom Bacillati; phylum Actinomycetota; class Actinomycetes; order Kitasatosporales; family Streptomycetaceae; genus Streptomyces; species Streptomyces sp. NPDC051563. The sequence continues at coordinate 218,692 of NZ_JBITDL010000015.1, read as the reverse complement.
CACACCCGTGTGACCCATCTACCGACCGGCCTTGAGGCGCACGCCGAGGCCCTCGTGTCCCGCCTCAAGACAGCTGTCAGTCCCGAGACGGACCCCAGCGCGGCGCCCCGAGTGATCACGCTGACAGTCGGCAGCGACTACTCCGGGCTCTTCGGTTGAGCCGGTGACCGTGCGACACGCAACGCACGACATGGAACAACGCAGTTCCGGCTTCGCAGATCTGCGTCCGATCGACAGAGAGAGTGCCTGATGAGCAACGGGGCGGCCGAATCAGCCCGCAGCGACGGGTGCGGGGATCCGTCCGACGAGGTGCTCACCCATGCCGCTGCGACGTTCGCGCTGCTCGCTTCCTCCGCCCGGCTGCACATCATGTGGGCCCTGGCGGAGAAGGACAGCGACGTGTCGGACCTCGGCGCGCGCGTGGGACGTGCACTGCCCACCGTCAGCCAGCACTTGACCCAGCTCCGATCTGCCGGCCTCGTCCGGGCACGGCGGGAGGGGCGCCGACACGTCTACTCCGTGAGCGATCGCGAAGTGCTGGCCGTCGTGCAGCTCATGATCGAGCAGGTCTCCAAGGGAGCGACACCGGGCTCAGCCCTTCCACAGGGCTGAACCCACCAGCCACGCACCTGTACCACCGGATGCCCCCTCAGGGACTGGCCCCGTCGAAGCCATACGTCAACGCCTCCTCGTCAGAGGCCTGCCGCACATCCCGGCGGTACACGTACAGGGCTTCCACCCTTACGGCGTCGGTGTCCGCCTCCAGTTCGCACGGGAAGGTCACCTGCAAAACCGGCGGGCGGCCAACCACCCGGACGCGCACCCCCTCGGCGGGTCCGCCGACCAGCACCGCCGACTCCCAGCTCACCGAGTCCTCACCCGACATGCCCCCCCCAAGTCACAGTCACCCCGCCACATCGCCAACACCCATCCGCGTCAGCGCACTTCACCGCACACTCTACTTCTACACTCATGTAGATTTCCGGACTGTACGACAAATGCGCCTCGGCCATCCGCGCCGTGGTTCCGACACGCGGAAGGAACGTCGACATGGGTGTGAGCCTCAGCAAGGGCGGCAACGTCTCTCTGAGCAAGGAGGCGCCGGGTCTGACTGCCGTACTGGTCGGCCTGGGCTGGGACGTCCGCACGACCACCGGCACGGACTACGACCTGGACGCGAGCGCCCTCCTCGTCGGCGACGCGGGCAAGGTCCCCTCCGACCAGCACTTCGTGTTCTACAACAACCTGAAGAGCCCTGACGGCTCGGTCGAGCACACCGGCGACAACCTCACCGGTGAGGGTGAAGGCGACGACGAATCCATCAAGGTCAACCTCGCCACGGTGCCCGCAGACATCACGAAGATCGTCTTCCCCGTCTCCATCCACGATGCCGAGAACCGTGGCCAGAGCTTCGGCCAGGTCCGCAACGCCTTCATCCGTGTGGTGAACCAGGCCGGCGGTGCCGAGCTCGCCCGCTATGACCTCTCGGAGGACGCCTCGACCGAGACCGCCATGGTCTTCGGGGAGCTCTACCGCAGCGGCGAGGAGTGGAAGTTCCGCGCCGTCGGGCAGGGTTACGCCTCGGGCCTGTCGGGCATCGCCGCCGACTACGGCGTCGGCGTCTGAGGCCCTACGCCCGCGGCCCTCGGGCAGGCGGTCACCACGTGGAGACCGCCTGCCCGGGGCCCACACACCACCTTCACCACGACCCGGCACGACACCCTTGACCTGCTACTACAGTCATGTAGATTCAGGCGCCGCGGCGGCACCTCCCGGACGCCTCAACGATCCGAACACCAGGAGAAGGCCGTGAGCATCAACCTGAGCAAGGGCCAGGAGATCATCCTGGACAAGGCCAGCAACAGATCGATCCGGGTCGTGCGCATGGGCTTGGGCTGGAAGGCAGCGCAGCGCCGGGGCCTCTTCGGCCGGCTGACCGCCCGCGAGGTCGACCTCGATGCCTCGGCCGTGCTCTTCGCCGGCACGGAGGCGGTCGACGTCGTGTTCTTCCAGCACCTCGTGAGCAACGACGGCTCCGTCCGGCACACGGGCGACAACCTCACCGGTGGTGCGGGTCAGGGCGGCGACGACGAATCGATCCTCGTCGACCTCCAGCGCCTGCCCGTTCACGTCGACCAGGTGGTCTTCACCGTCAACTCCTTCACCGGCCAGACGTTCGCCGAAGTCGACAACGCCTTCTGCCGCCTCTTGGACGAGAACACCGGCGAGGAACTGGCGCGCTACACACTCTCGGGCGGCGGCAAGCACACGGCACAGATCATGGCCAAGGTCGACCGCACGAGCGGCACCTGGCGCATGTGCGCCATCGGAGAGCCGGCCAACGGCCGAACCTTCGAGGACCTGCTCCCCGACATCGCCGCACACCTGTAGGACCTCGGCCGCCGGGGCGCCGTGGACCCTCGTTGTCCCGACCCCCACCGGCACACCCTCCATCCGTACACAGCAGCAGGCCACGTCGGCCGCCATCCAGGAGAGACGCACCGTGTTCGGCATCAGCGAGATCGCCATCGTCGTCGTCTTCGGCGCCAAGAAGCTGCCCGAACTGGCCCGCTCCATGGGCAAGTCGGCCCGGATCCTCAAGAGCGAAGCCCGGGCCATCAAGGGCGACGCCGCATCCTCCGAAGCGCCCGTCGCGCAGCCGGGCACCCAGCCCGGCTCCCCCGTCATCAAGGGCACCGTGATCCACACCGGCCAGGACACCCCCGGCACGGCGCAGCACTGACCCCCTTTGAGACCCGTACGAAGGCAGCCACCACGATGGGCATCATCAGCTGGATCACCCTCGGTTTCCTCGCAGCGACCTTGGCCAAGCTCCTCATGCCCGGCCGGGACCCTGGCGGCATCGTCGGCACCACGGTCATCGGCATCGTGGGGGCGCTGATCGGCGGCTGGCTGTCCGAGGTGCTGCTCGACAAGCCCATCGAGCGGCACTTCTTCGACCTCACAACATGGGGCGCGGCGATCGGAGGATCCCTCGTCCTGCTCGTCGCGTACAGGATCCTGTTCGGCTCCTCCCGAGACTGACCTCGCTCCGGTACAGCACCGAGAACGTGAACGTACGACTTCGCCTGTGCAGGGCAGTATCTGAGGAGCTCGTCTTGACCGGGTTTGAAATCGCGCTGGTCGTCCTCGCGAGCGGCTGCGTGGCCGGCGGGGCCTACGACCGGCTGAAGAAGGCGGCGAGTGAGCGCCGTGAAGCGAAGGCGCGAGCCCTGAGCGACCCTGAACCCATATGCGGCTGTGGCCACCACTTGGCTTACCACGACGCACGGGACGCGCTGTGCTACGCGTCCGTGCCGGCCACGGCCTCTGCCGCAGAAGAAGGCCGACAGTGTTCATGCCGTCGATACGCCGGCCCCGAGCCCCTTGCCACGCTCTACGCCCCGGCGCTGTCCTCGCCGGTCGGGGAACGCCGCGCCGTAGAGTCAGACCAGAAGCACTGACCTCACATACCCGCAGGGGGCGATGCGCGCATCGCCCCCTGCGGGTTGCATCTCATCCCGGGCTCGGTGCGGCTTGCTTCTCGGGCCGCGCGTCAGCGCCCTCTGCGGCGGGCAGCTTGCTGCCGTACCCCAGGCGCCGTACGGACAGGGCGCAGGCCAGGCCGAGCGCGGTGAGGAAGAGCCAGGGCAGGGCCGGGAGTCCGGCGCGGCGGGCGGCGTCGAGGGCGACTCCGGTGAGGAGGTTCCCGGCGGTGATGCCGATACCGCAGATGGTGTTGTAGAGGCCGTAGTGCGTGGCGACGAGCCGGTTCTCGGCGAGGGTGACGATGGTGTCCATCTCGAAGGGGTAGACGATCATTGAGGCTGATCCTCGGGAGTGGACACCGGTTTTCATGCGACGAGTGACAGCGTACGTGTCGTGACCAGCTGCTGTTCGAACTCGGCTGGTGTGAGGTAGCCGAGCGCGGAGTGCCGACGGCGCCGGTTGTAGTACGACAGCCAGCGGAACAGCTCGATGCGGGTCTGGGCCTTCGAGGTCCAGCGGCGTACGTGGAGCAACTCGCGCTTGAGGCCCTGGAAGAACGACTCGGCGAGGGCGTTGTCGTAACTCGAGCCGACCCGGCCCATACTGCGGCGGATGCTGTGCCGCTGGCAGACTGAGCGTTCTTGACGCCTGGGCCGGAAGGTTGTGCCGAGTCGGAGGGAAGACTGTCAGGTGGCGGGACGTGCGGCCAGGGTGTGGCACTCGCTGTTCACCGCCCATCCGGCGCGCACGGTGGTGTCGGCGTTCGCGCTGGTGATCGCCGTCGGCATGGTGCTGCTGATGCTGCCGCTCTCCTCCCAGGACGGCTCCGCGACGGGCCTCGTGACGGCGTTGTTCACGTCCACCTCGGCGGTGTGCGTGACCGGGCTGGTCGTCGTGGACACCGCCACGCATTGGAGCGGCTTCGGCGAGGGAGTCATCCTGGCGCTGATCCAGGTGGGCGGCTTCGGCATCATGGCTATGGCCTCGCTGCTGGCGCTGCTGGTCTCCGGCAAGCTGCGGCTGCGGATGCAGCTGACCGCGGCGGCCGAGACCAAGAGCCTGGGCATCGGCGATGTACGGCAAGTTCTGCTCGGTGTCGCCGGGTGCACGCTGATCGTGGAGCTGGCGGTGGGCGCGCTCTTGGCCCTGCGGCTGCGCTTCGGATACGGCAGGTCCTTCGGCGAAGCCGCCTATTCCGGCTTCTTCCACGCGGTCTCGGCGTTCAACAACGCCGGCTTCGGCCTCCACGGCGACAGCCTCACCCCGTACGCGCAGGATCCGTGGGTCACGCTTCCCATCGCCGTGGCGGTGATCCTGGGCGGCCTCGGGTTCCCGGTCCTGCTGGAGCTCCTGCGCCACCGCACCCGGCGCCGCACGACCGGGCGCCGGAACTGGTCGCTGCACACCCGACTGACGCTGGTGACGAGCGCCCTGTTGCTGTTCGTCGGCACCGTACTCACGTGTTTGATGGAGTGGAGCAACCCGGGCACGCTCGGCTCGTTCGACTGGGACGAGGACGAGAAGATCCTGAACGGTTTCTTCCACTCCGCGATGAGTCGTACGGCAGGCCTCAACGCCATCGACATGGGCGCCCTGAACGCCTCTACCATCCTGTTCACCTGCACGCTGATGTTCATCGGCGGCGGCAGCGCGGGCACCGCGGGCGGAATCAAGGTCACGACCTTCTCGGTCCTGGCCGCGGCCATGCTCGCCGAGGTGCGCGGCGAGCCGAACTCCACCGTGATGGGCCGACGCCTCGCCCCGCACTCCCTGCGACAGGCACTGACCGTGGCGCTGCTGGGCATCGGCCTGGTCATCTCCGCCACCCTCGCCCTGCTGACCGTCACCAAGGCCCCTGCCGAGGACGTGCTGTTCGAGGCCGTCTCCGCCTTCGGCACGGTCGGACTGTCGACCGGAATCACCGCCGACATCCCTGTCTCCGGTCAACTGATCCTGATCCTGCTCATGTTCGTCGGCCGCCTCGGGCCGATCACGCTCGTCTCGTCGCTCGCCCTGCGCGAGCGGACCCGCCGCTACCAGCTACCCGAGGAGCGACCCGTCATTGGGTAATTACCTGCACTCCCTGCGTCGTCGCCGCCGCAAGCGGCTCCTGGACCTCGGCAGCCCCACCAGCACCGACCAGCGCGTGGCCGTCATCGGCCTTGGCCGGTTCGGCAGCTCCCTGGCCAACGAACTCACCCGCCGTGGCTGGGACGTCCTGGGCATCGACACCGACCAGGCCCTGGTCCAGAAGCACAGCGACATCCTCACCCACTCGGCTGTGGCCGACTGCACCGACCCCGTGGTGCTGCGCCAGCTGGGCGTGCACGAGTTCCCCAGCGTGGTCGTCGGCATCGGCACCGACATAGAGGCCAGCATCCTCATCGCCTCCAATCTCCTTGAGGAGGACGTCCCCAACATCTGGGCCAAGGCCATCAGCCGCCAGCACGGCCAGATCCTCGAACGCCTCGGTGTCCACCACGTCGTCCTGCCCGAGCACGAGATGGGCGAGCGCGTGGCTCACCTCGTCACCGGGCGGATGCTCGACTTCATCGAGTTCGACGACGGCTACGCCCTGGTCAAGACGATCGCGCCGACCGCCGCCACCGGCATGGCTCTCGGCGAGAGCGCCGTACGGAGCAAGTACGGCGTCACTGTCGTCGGCATCAAGCGCCCCGGCCACGACTTCACCCACGCCACCGCCGAAACCGTGGTCGAACAGGGCGACGTCATCATCGTCACCGGCAAGACCCGTGCCGTGGAGGCCTTTGCCGAGCTCAGCTGATCCGCTGCCTTCCGGCCTGCCAGGAGGACAGTGGGCATGTGTCACACCGTCATGCTGGGCGCAGGGCGCGGAACGCCTCGTCGACCAGGGCGGGCAGGTCGATGGCGCCGTTGCTTTCGACCCAGGAGGCCAGGGCGGTGGTCACGGCGGCGAGGGCTGCCGCTGCCGCGACGCGGGTGGAGAGGTCGCTCTCGTCGGGGTTGCGTGATCGGAGGGCGTCGGCGAAGAGCCGCTGCGTGGAGTACTGGTTGTCCCAGGTGCGGGCGCGCAGGGCCGGCGTGTCGAGGATGAGCCGGGTGCGGACGAGCAGGGCGTCCTTGCCGGTGGCGTACACCATCTCCAGGCCCTGGCCCAGGGCGTTCCGGAGAGCGGTGAGGCTGTCCTCGTGCGGCGGTCGCTCCTGGATGAGCCGGGCGATCAGCGGGTCGTAGTCGTCGGACTCCACGACGGCTTCCTTGGTGGGGAAGTGCCGGAAAAACGTCATGTGGGAGACCCCGGCCGCGGCGCAGATCTCCTCAACGGTGGTGTTCTGGTACCCCTGGGACAGGAACAGGCGCAGCGCCTGCTCCTGGATCGTCCGGCGGGTCTGCGCCTTCTTCCGTTCACGCAGCCCCGGAGTCGGCGTGGGGGACGTGCTCATGTGTGTGCCGCCTCCGGGTGTTCTCGATGCTCGCTGCCTTGTGCCGATGTCGAGTATGCGGGCCAGCGCCTTGTCCAGGGCGGCCGGCGATGTTCCGCGCCAGGCCAGGTGGGCGTCGGGTCGCACCAGAAGGGTGTGCTGCCGGCTCTCCGGCACGGTGAGCGTGGTGACGTGGTCCGCACCGAGGCGGCGGCGGGCGACCGCCTCGTGGTCGGCGGAGGCCACTCCGGGCGTGAGCAGGGCCCAGCCCGCGCGTAGCTCCTCGTAGAGGCGGGTGGCGGTGCCGTCCCGGCGGACGCAGGCACGGTCGGGTACGCGGTCGCCGGGCCGCGGGGCCGAGCCGGGGAGGTGACGGCCGGTCCCGAGCGGGCCTCGGCGGTAAGTGAGGGTCAGCTGGGAGGACTTCTCCCAGAGCCGGCGCTGCACGAGGGGCCGGTTCAGCAGGGGGACGAAGACGTGATCGCGCAAGGCCCGCGCCCATGCGGTCTGTCCGAGGACCATGCCGGTCATGGCGCTGGTGGATGCCAGTACCTCGCGTGCGATGGGCCTGCGCTCGGCCTCGTAGGTGTCGAGCAGGCAGTCCCCGGAACGGCCGGCGGCGACCAGGGCCAGCTTCCAGGCCAAGTTCTCGGCATCACCAGGCCTGTGTTCATGCCCTGTCCTCCGAAGGGGCTGTGGATGTGCGCGGCGTCACCGGCGAGCAGGATCCTTCCCTGGCGGTAGGACGAGGCCAGACGCCGGTGGATCCGGAACGTGGAGGTCCACAGCGCCTCGCGCACGACGCCGGCGGGGATGCCCGCCTCGTGCAGCAGCAGCTCCGCCAGCGCCGGCATCGGGTCCGCGGCGGATCCGCCCGGCGCGGGCGCCATCAGCCGCCACACGTCCTCGCCCGGGAGCGGAAACGCCCCGAGCATCGTGTCCCCGCGCAGCCAGACCCCGACCGTGTCCCTGGGGATCGGCAGGCGGGCCGTCACGTCGGCGAGCAGGAAGCGTTCGACGACAGGCGTACCCGGGAAGCCGATGCCGGCGGCCTTGCGTACGCGGCTGTGCGCACCGTCGCACCCCACCAGCCAGTCGGCCTGCTGCTCGCCGTCGGCGAAGTGGAGGGTGACCTGGTCGGTGGTCTGGCGTGCGTCCAGCAGTTCGCGACCCCATCCGACCTCGACGCCGAGTTCGGCCAGGCGGTCCCGGAGCCGGGCCTCGACCTCGGCCTGGGACATCAGCAAGCCGGGCCTGGTCACCAGCTTCGTGGGCTGCCCCACCGGGAGCCGTGCCAAGGGCCGGCCGTCGACGTACGTGACGACGTGCGCGATCCGCACCGACCGCTCGAGCAGGTCGCCGAGCGCCCCGAGGCGTTCGAGGACCTCCGCCCCGCGAGGCTGTAGGCCCAGGGCCCGCGACGTCATCGCCGGTCCCGGCGACTTGTCCAGCACCCGGACGAAGGCTCCCGCCGCGCGCAGTCCGCAGGCCAGCGCCAGCCCGGTCGGCCCGGCACCAGCCACCACAACCGTCATAGAAGTCACGACCGCCCCACTCTCGGTTAGCCCCTAACTCACGTTAGACACTAACGCGATTGTGGTGCAGGAGTCAGGACGCCTCCGTCCGGCGTTAAAGCAGCGTAAAGATTGCCGGTCACCGGCAATGTGAACAGACGTGCGTGCAAGGCAGGATGGGCGTGAGCCGAAGAGCATGCGGACCGGGTGCCGGGCACGGGAAACCGGTGTTGCAGACCGGCATGTCCGGATCGGGACGGGGATACGGGAGGGGGAGACGCGTGGACGAGTTCATCAATGCCGCACTCGGCTTTCCCACTGTGCTGTTCACCGCGGCCCTCGTTGTCGTCCTAGGGTTCTGGCTGCTCGTGCTGTGCGGGGCCGCGGATCACGACGGCTTCGACGCCGGTGCGAGCGGAGGCGCTCTGGGCCTCGGCGGTGTGCCCGGCACGGTGTCCGCCTCGCTGCTGATCGCCCTGGCCTGGTTCATCAGCCTGTCCGGGGCGGTGCTCCTTGCCCGTACGGCGTGGCCCGGCGCTGTGGTGCACTTCCTCGGCACCGTCCTGCTGTTCGGCTCGGTGTACCTGTCGTGGCGCGTGACGCGCTCGCTCGTACGGCCCCTGGCGAAGCTCTTCCCTGACGAACCCGGGCCGTCCCGGCTGGACTTCGTCGGTCTGACCTGCGTCATCCGCACGGGGCGGGTGGACGCGGGCTTCGGCCAGGCCGAGGTCACGGCAGGGGACGGCTCCACCGCGCTCGTCCAGGTCCGCCAGCACGGGAGCGATCCGCTCACGCTCGGCAGCACCGCGCTGCTCTACGCGTATGACGACGCAGGCGAGTTCTTCTGGGTCGCGCCCTTCGATGCGGCGCTCGACCCGCGCGGCTGATCCGCCGCCTTCCTGGCCTCCGGGCTTCTCAGCTTCGACTTCTCACGTGGGGATTCCTCATGGATGCCATCTCATTGGGCCTTGGCACGCTCGTCATCGTCGTTCTCCTCCTCGGGGTCGCCGCTCTGCTCGTGGTGACCCGGTTGTTCCGCAAGGTCGAGCAGGGCAAGGCCCTGATCGTCTCCAAGATGCGGAAGGTCGATGTGACCTTCACCGGGCAGGTGGTGCTGCCCGTGCTGCACAAGGCCGAGGTCATGGACATCTCGGTGAAGACCATCGAGATCTCCCGGACCGGCCGCGACGGTCTGATCTGCAAGGACAACATCCGCGCCGACATCCGCATCTCCTTCTTCGTCCGCGTCAACAAGACCGTCGAGGACGTCATCAAGGTCGCCCAGGCCATCGGCACGCAGCGGGCCTCCGACAAGGCGACCCTGCAGGAGCTGTTCAACGCCAAGTTCTCCGAGGCGCTCAAGACGGTCGGCAAGCAGCTCGACTTCACCGACCTCTACACGATGCGCAACGAACTGCGCGACCGCATCATCCACATCATCGGCACCGATCTGAACGGCTACAGCCTGGAGGACGCGGCGATCGACTACCTGGAGCAGACTCCGCTGTCCCAGCTGGACGCCGGCAACATCCTCGACGCCCAGGGCATCCGCAAGATCACCGAGCTGACGGCGATCGAGAGCGTCCGCACCAACGAGTTCCGCCAGCACGAGCAGAAGGAACTCACCCGGCAGAACGTCGACGCCCGCGAGGCCATCCTGGAACTGGAGCGCCGCCAGGCCGACGCCGAGATCAAGCAGCACCGCGAAATCGCGACGGTACGGGCGCGGGAGGAAGCGGAGACCGCGCGGGTGGTGGAGGAGGAACGGCTGCGGGCGCAGGGCGCCTTCCTCAGGACGGAGGAGCAGCTCGGTATCCAGCGCGAGAACCAGGCCCGCGAGGTGGCCGTCGCGCAGAAGAACCGCGAGCGGGTCATCGCCATCGAGAACGAGCGGATCGAAAAGGACCGCATGCTGGAGGTCATCGCGCGGGAGCGGGAGACCGCGCTGAGCCGGATCGCCGCCGACAAAGAGGTCGAGACCGAGAAGCGGGACATCGCCGAGGTCGTGCGGGAGCGGATCGCGGTGGACCGTACGGTCGCCGAGCAGGAGGAGTCCATCAAGCGGCTGCGGACGGTGGAAGAAGCCGAGCGTACCCGGCAGGCGATCGTCATCGGCGCCGAGGCGGAAGCCCAGGAGAAGTTGGTCAAGGACATCAAGGCGGCGGAGGCCGCCGAGCAGGCGGCCGTGCACCGGGCGGCCGAGGAGCTCACCCTCGCCGAGGCCCGAAACAAGACCGCGGACCTCGACGCCCGCGCCAAGATCCGCCTCGCCGAGGGCATCCAGGCCGAGGCCGCAGCGGAAGGCCTGGCCGCGGTCGCCGTACGGGAGAAGGAAGCGGACGCGATCGAGAAGACCGGCCGGGCCGAGGCCGGGGCCACGACGGCGCGGCTGAAGGCGGAGGCCGACGGCGCCCGCGAGATGGCGCTGGCCGAGGCGACCGCGATCGGCGAGAAGCTGAAGGCGGAGGCGGAGGGCCTGACCGAGAAGGCGGCGGCCATGGCCGCGCTGGACGAGGCCTCGCGCGGCCACGAGGAGTACCGGCTGCGCCTGGCGGCCGAGAAGGAGATCCGGCTCGCCGGGCTGGACGTGCAGCGACAGGTAGCCGAGGCGCAGGCCACCGTGCTGGCGACGGGGCTGGAGAGCGCCGACATCAGCATCATCGGCGGCGAGTCGGCGTTCTTCGACCGCATCGTGGGGGCGATGTCGATGGGCCGGGCCGTGGACGGGTTCATGGACAACTCCCAGACCGCCCAAACCCTGGCCGGGCCCTGGCTGGACGGCTCCGGCTCCTTCACCAAGGACCTCACGAAGGTGCTGGGCTCGGTGTCCACGTCCGACGTGCAGAACCTGACCGTCTCGACCCTGCTGATGAAGCTGATGCCGGCCGGATCGGGGCAGCTGGAGGAGCTGATGGCCAAGGCCCGGCAGCTCGGCCTGGCCGACACGCCGGTGACCACACTCGCCGGCTTGAACGGCACCGCCAAGAGCTGACCGCCACGGGGGTGCGGTCACGTTCCGGAGCCGCCGCGGAGGGGGCGGCGGCTCCGGAAGAGCACCACTTCGCATACGAGGGAGCTGGAACACATGACCACGGCCACGGCGATGGACGCCCGTACGTCCGAGGTGCTGTCGTACGAGGTGCTGCGCGACCGGCTGGCGGCGCAGGCCGGTGAACTGGCCCGGCGCGCGGAGGCCCTCAACACCGCCCGGATCGCCGAGTTCGGCGGAGCCGGACTCACGCTCTCGGGCTCCGAGCGCATCCGCACCGAGCACAGCCGCGTACCCCGCGACATCGTCGCCATCGGGGACGTGGTGCTCTTCGGCTACAACGGCGCCACCCACCTGGGGCGCGAGATGTCCGTCGGGGACGTGCTCGCCCTGTACGACCGCGACCTGAACCCGCTTCCCGAGGAATCGGTGCCCGGCCTCCTCGACGACCCCGGCTTCATCCGGGAGTTCGGCGCGCTGCACCGCTACTACCAGGGCGCGACTCTGCTCCAGCTCCGCCACGTCGACGGCAAGCTGCTGGCCGTCTTCCAGACCGGAGAGCAGGCCGAGGACATCCGCGTCCTGCGCTGGTCCCTCACCCCGTCCGGCGAGGCACGCTTCCTGGACGCCCAGGGCGAGCGCGACCACGTGTTCCCGCCCGCTCACGACGTCGAGTGGCGGGAGACCACCCGGGACGACCACGTCCTGGGCCGCCACCCCCACACCTCCATCGACGGGCGGCTCTTCGTCTCGACGGTCGGCGGCGTGCTCACCGTCAAGACCGACAACGACACCGAGACCGGCGAGGGCATCCACCGCGAGCCGGTCGACGAGCCGCTCCAGTCCCTCGCCGACGCCGAGATCGCCTACGCCACCGCGGGCACGCTGATCCTGCTGCGGATCCGCCCCTACAAGGAGGAGACCAGGCGCCACCTGGTCTTCAACACCGTCACGAACACCGTCGTCCGCCTCGACGGCATCGGCCGGTCCTGCCGCCGGCTCCCGGACGACGAGGGCATCGTCTTCCCCGGCGGCTACTGCCTCGCCTCGGGCACCGCGAAGACCTTCGACACGGACACGACGGACCTGGAATTCGAGAAGGCCGTGCGCTCTCCCAACGGCGAGGACGTCCTCTTCACCTTCCACGCCCGCGCAGAGGGACACGGCCTGCTGCTCTCCTACAACCTGATCCGCAAGGAGGTCGCCGCCCCCATCTCCTGCCACGGCCACGCCCTGTTCGACGACGGCGCTCTCGTCGTCCTGCGCGCCGGCGCCGCCGAGCCCGCCCGTATGCACCCCGTGCAGATCTGGCACACCCCCTACACCTCCGACACCTACGCCTCTTCCTCGGGAAACGGCCCGCTCGCCCGCATCGGCAACGCCGACCTGGTCCGGGGCATCGCCGACTGCCTGGCCATCGCCCGGCAGGCCACCGAGACCGGAGCCACGCCCACCGGGACGGTGTACGAGACGCTGCTCGCCGCCTGCGTCCGGGCCGCCGACCGGTTCCCCTGGCTCGTCGACCCGGAGACCGGGGACCTGGACAGCCCGCTGGAAGAGGTCCGGTCCACCGCCGCGCAGGTACTGGAGGAGTTCGCAAGCGTCCAGGCCCTCACCCGGCAGGCCGCGGACGCCCTCGCCGAAGCCGCTCAGGTCATAGCCCGGCTGGTCCGCCGCATCCGCGGCGAGGCCCCGGCCACCGCCGAGGAGTGGATCGACCGCATCACCGAACTGCGGCGAGCGCAGGGACACCTGATCACCCTCAAGGAGATGCGGTACGCCGACACCGAGGGCATCGAGACCCTGACCGCGGACGTGACGGCCGACATCGCCTCCGCCGCGCAGCGGGCCGTGGCCTTCCTCCGGCGTGAGGACGCCTTCACCGGCTACCAGGCCGAGGCCGAACAGTTCACCGCCGACGCCGAGGCGATCGTCACCGTCGCCGAAGCCGTCCCGGTCGGCGAACGGCTGGATGAACAAACCTTTGGCCTGCAGACTCTCGCCGAGGTCGTCTCGGGCCTGGAGACGGGCGACGCGACCGTGCGCACCGCGATCCTCAAGCGGATCGCCGAGGTCCTCGGGTCCGTGAACCGGGCCCGCGCCACGCTCACCGCCCGCCGCGCCGAGCTCCTCGACCGCGAAGGGCGGGCGGAGTTCGCGGTCGAGTTCGCGCTGCTGGGCCAATCCGTCACGGGCGCGCTGGCCGCGGCCGCCACGCCCGAGGACTGCGAAACCCAGCTCGCCCGCCTGCTGCTCCACCTGGAGAACCTGGAATCACGCTTCGTCGAGCACGACCGCTTCCTCGCCGAGATCACGGAGAAGAAGACCGAGGTCCACGACGCCTTCGCGGCGCGGCGGCAGACCCTTCAGGATGCCCGCGCCCGGCGCGCCGAGGCCCTGGCCGACTCCGCGCGCCGAGTGCTGGAGACCGTTGCCCGCCGGGCGTCGGCCCTGGAGAGCCTCGACGAGGTCAACACGTACTTCACTTCCGACCCGATGGCGGCCAAGGTCCGGCGTACGGCGGGCGAGCTGCGCGCATTGGGCGACCAGGTACGGGCGGAGGAACTGGAGGGCCGCCTGCTGGCCGCCCGGCAGGAAGCCGGACGTGCACTGCGTGACCGCAGCGAGCTGTTCGAAGCCGACGGCAAGACGATCCGTCTGGGCCGCCACCGCTTCGCCGTCACCAGCCAGGCCCCCGAGCTGACACTCGTACCGCACCCGGACGGCCTGGCATTCGCTCTGACCGGCACCGACTACCGCCGTCCCGTCACCGACCCGGAGTTCGCCACAAGCCGGCCCTACTGGGTGCGGACACTGCCCTCCGAGTCGCCCGAGGTGTACCGCGCCGAGTACCTGGCCGCACGGCTGCTGGCCGAGCACGGAGCCGAGACGCTCGCCGACGCAGACCTGGAGGCGCTCGTGCAGCGGTCCGCCGAAGCCGCGTACGACGAGGGATACGAACGCGGCGTCCACGACCACGACACCACCGCCCTCCTCCGCGTGCTGCTGCGCCTGCACGAGAACGCCGGACCGCTGCGCTACCCACCACACGAGCGCGCGGCGGCCACGCTGTTCTGGGCCCACGCGACGACGGAGGCGTCGCGCGACACGTACACGCGCCGCGCGATGTCGCTGGCGCGGGCGCGCGACACGTTCGGGCTCACGCCCGCCATCGACGGCCTGCGGGCCGAACTCGCCGCGGACATCGCCCGGTTCGCTGATGGGCAAACCGATCACTCACATGCGGCCCAATACCTCTTCGAGGAGCTGACCTCCGGCCCCGCCGGGTTCGCGGTGTCTGTTTCGGCCCGCACCCTTCTCGAGAAGTTTCACCGCAGCGTGGGCACTTCACCCTTCGACGAGGATCTCGCCGCCCTCCCGGACCTGACCGTACGCCGGCACCTCGTCGAGGGCTGGCTCACCTCCTACGCGGCCGCCTCAGGCGAGGACATCGACGCCGGCGACGTCGCCGAAGCCGCAACCGTCGAACTGTGCCCGGCGCTGGAACGCTACGACGCCAACGGCGAGACCACGGCGACCGTCACCGGACTGCTCGGAGCCCACCCGCGGATCACCGGGCGCTCCCTGCCCCTGCGCCTGGACGAGTTCCTCGCCCGGACGGCGGACTTCGCCGCCCACGCCGCCCCGGGCTTCCGCGCCTACCAGCAACGCCGCGCAGCCCTCCTCGCCTCCGAGCGCACCCTGCTGCGCGTCGACGCGTACCGGCCCCGGGTCATGTCCTCCTTCGTCCGGGGCCGCCTGGTGGACGAGGTCTACCTCCCCCTCGTCGGCGACAACCTCGCCAAACAGCTGGGGGCGGCCGGGGCCGCCAAGCGCACCGACAGCAGCGGTCTGCTGCTGCTCGTCTCACCGCCCGGCTACGGCAAGACCACGCTCATGGAGTACGTCGCCGAGCGCCTCGGGCTGCTCCTCGTCAAAGTGGACGGACCGGCGCTCGGCCACCACACCACCTCGCTCGACCCGGCCGAGGCCCCGGACGCCGCCTCCCGCCGGGAACTGGAGAAGATCATCTTCGCGCTGGAGGCGGGCAACAATGTCCTGCTGTACCTGGACGACATCCAGCACACCTCGCCGGAACTGCTCCAGAAGTTCATCCCGCTGTGTGACGCGACCCGGACCCTGAACGGCCGCGACCTGCGCGGCAAGCGCTTCGCCGTCTGCATGGCCGGCAACCCCTACACCGCGTCCGGACAGCGCTTCCACATCCCCGACATGCTCGCCAACCGCGCCGACGCGTGGAACCTCGGCGACGTCCTGACCGGCAAGGAGGAAGTCTTCGCACTCAGCTTCGTCGAGAACGCCCTGACATCGAACCCGGTCCTCGCCCCGCTGGCCGGATGCGACCGCGCCGACCTGCAACTCCTCGTACGGCTTGCCTCCGCAGACCCCACCGCCCACCGCGACCGGCTCACCCACCCGTATCCCCCGGCCGAACTGGACCGCATCCTCGCCGTGCTGCGCCACCTCCTCACTGCTCGGGAGACGGTCCTCGCGGTGAACGACGCCTACATCGCCTCGGCGTCCCAAATCGAGGCGAGCCGCACCGAACCGCCCTTCCAGCTCCAGGGCTCCTACCGCAGCATGAACAAGATCGCGGCCCGCATCTCGCCTGCCATGAACAACGCCGAGCTGACAGCCGTGATCGAGGACCACTACACCTCAGAGGCCCAGACCCTCACCACCGGAGCCGAGGCCAACCTCCTCAAGCTGGGCGTACTGCGCGGCACTCTCACCTCGGATCAGGCAGCCCGCTGGGCCGAGATCACCGCCTCGTACGTCCGCGCCCAGGCCCTCGGAGGCTCGGGGGACGACGCTCTGAGCCGGGCGGTGGCCGCGCTCGACCTGCTCGCCGACCGTGTGGCCGCCGTGGAGAGCGCCATCACCCGTGCGACGAACCCGCGCCACCTGCTCGCCCTCCCCGGAGGGCGACACGCGGCCCGGGACGAGCACGGCCCACGACCGTGAACACGGTTCCCCCGAACAAGAGAAGGGAAGGGTCATGGCCAAGCCGGTGCACGCGGCGATCGAGGACACCTGGCTCCACTGCCTGATCTGCCAGAGCGACGAGTTCCGCGAACGGGAGGTCAAGCTCAACAGCTTCGGGCTGGAGTTCCTGAAGCTCGCGTGGGCCGATGAATCGGCCACCGGACTCATCTGTTGGAACTGCGGCTACGTCCATCTTTTCGTGAACCGGGACATCCGGCTGCACCGCGTCAGGAAGTAGGGCTCGCCTACGGACGCATCGCCCCGGCCGACTCTCGCAGAGTCATTGAGATCCGGAGTGACGGCCGTGATCACGTGCGAAGGCGTCGAAAACCTCGCGCGCCGCGTCCTGGGTATGCAGGAAGCGCTCGTCGAGGATCGCGGCCAGGTCGTCCAGCGCGGCTCTGAGCACGGCGGCGGAGAGCCTCACATCAGGGTGGCGGGCACCGGCTGCCTGGTCCGCCAGATTCATCGCGCCGGTGATCTGGCGGGCCAGGGACGTGCGGTCGTCACCGTCGAAGAAGTAGTACGACTCCGCGTACTGAAGGAAGTCGACCGAGACGACGGACACCCCGGCGGCCAGGCTGGCGAGGATCGCCGCGCCTGCGTCGGCGTCGATCTGTTCCGTCGTGGGATGGGTGCGGGCGAGATGCGACAGGCGAAGGGCGAGGGCGCGGCGGCGGGCAAGCGCCGGGTAGATGCCGAGTGTCCACGCGACCGTCGCGCTCAGGAGGGCGAAGCCGACCAGGGCTTCCAACGGCGC
Organism: Streptomyces sp. NPDC051563; assembly: GCF_044454225.1. NCBI lineage: Bacteria > Bacillati > Actinomycetota > Actinomycetes > Kitasatosporales > Streptomycetaceae > Streptomyces > Streptomyces sp. NPDC051563. The sequence goes on along the minus strand of NZ_JBITDL010000015.1, from coordinate 201,529 downwards.
GAGGATGCGCAGCCAGCCCTCGGCGGGCGCGATGTCTCCGAGGCCGAGGGTGGAGACATGCACCAGGGACACGTACACCGCGTCCAGGAATCCCGCGTGGTCGGCGGGGCGCAGACCGGAGGTGTAGGCGAACGCCTCCGGCATGTGCGGCCAGTAGATCAGGGCCCATCCCACGACCGCGGTCAAGGCCCACAGCGCGACCACGGCCACCATGGCGACGGGGCCGGCCAGCCCGGAGGCCCGACGGCGCCGGGTCAGCGATGGCGACATCCGCCACAGCCCCGTCATGACCAGGCGGCTGACCCCGCCGTGGCGCGTGGGGTGCCAGAGGGTGTGGAACACGTCCCTCAGGACGACCAGCACCAGGGCCGCACCCGTGGCGGTGACCAGCCAGCCCATCCCGGCCCCTTCCCGGCTCGTACGACTGCGACTTCAGGCCTACGGACCCGCGGCTGACAAGCCGTCAAGAGCCGTCAAGAGCCTTCAGGAGTCGCGGATGAAGCGGGTGAGGGCGGTTGCGTAGTCCTGCGGGTGGGTGACGTGCGGGATGTGGCCCGCCCCTGTGAAGACGTTCCACTGGGCCCGGGGGACGGCCGAGGCAATCCGGTCGAGGACCGTCCTGAACCACGCCGGGCTCTCGGTACCGGAACTGAGCAGCAGGGGGGTGGTGCGGGCGGCGAGGCCGCCCAGGTCCAGTTCGGCCCAGCAGGGATCCTGCTGCTCGTCCAGCCACGTCTGCGCGTGCCGGACGAACGTCTGGCGCATGCCGTCCGGCATCTGGTCCCACATGCCGCACCCCAGGGCGATCTCCTCGACGAAGAGCCGGGCGCCCGGCTCGTCCTCGTTCTTTCGCAGGTGGTCGAGCACGGCGTCGGTGGCGGTCAGCATCTGCTGGAGCCCGGCGAGCGCCTCGGCGTCGTCGCCGACGATCCCGACGAGCGGCGGCTCGTGCACCAGGATGCTGCGGAACAGCTCGGGGCGCCGGGCTGCCAGCCCCAGGACGATGGAAGCGCCGAAGGAGTTGCCCGCCACGTGCGCGTGGCCCGATGCCACCTGCTCGATGACCGCGGCGAGATCGTCCTCGTCCTGCCGCCGGGTGCCCTGGCCGGGGGCGTCGCCGCTCCGGCCATGGCCGCGCCGGTCGTAGGTGATCACCCGGCAGGAGGCCCGGAGGTCGGCCTCGATGGCGAGGGTCCAGCTGTTGTGATCGTTCCAGGAGCCGTGCACGAGCACCAGCGACTCTCCCCCTCCGGTCTCCTCGTAGAAGAGGGCCACGCCGTCGGAGTCGGCCTGGGGCATCGCACATCCCTTCCCTTCGGGGGCGGATGAGATCAGCGCGCACGTCAGTGAGTCTGCCCGCCCTGTGCCTGTCTACCAAGGGGAGCTCCGGGGCAGCCGGTGCCGCGCCGGACCACCACGCCACAGGCCGATGGCCGCCGGGCTTTCGATGACCGTCCGGGAGAACCCTCGGAGAGCAGAAGGTGGCCGCGGTCGCGGCCAGGTCCGAACCCGCACTCCGCTAGCGTTCGCTCAGAGACACCTCAGATCCGGATAACGATCGCATCACCGAACCTGGCGAAATGCCGCATAGCCGCCTGGAATGTGACTCGCATCACTAAAGATCCCGTAAAGAGCGTGCTATGAATGCGCAACTCCGTTTTCGGCACCACCCCTCGCCGGATCGCGGAGTGCCGGCTCGCACCGGCTTTGCACGGCCAGGGAGGGTCACGGTCCGAGTCCGCGGACCAAGACGCCCGGGGTCGCCGATCGGACAACGGCGTTCACTCAAAGCCCGCATTCATACCGACGCACCGCACTGCGCCGGTTCTGCGTATCGAGGTAAAAGCCAGATGTCACTCGACACCATCACCAACTCCGTCGACGAAGCCGTCAGCGAATTCTTCGAGCCCATCGCCAAGTGGCTCGGAGACGTCGTCTTCTACTCCGTCCCCGTGGCCGGCACCCAGCTCCCGCTGATCGTCGCCTGGCTCGTGGTCGCCGGCCTGGTCTTCTCCGGCTGGTTCGGGCTGGTCCAGATACGCAAGTTCCGCCTCGCGGTGGACGTGGTGCGCGGCAAGTACGACGAGAAGGGCTCGGCCGGCGAGGTCAACCACTTCCAGGCGCTGACCGCGGCCGTCTCAGGCACGGTCGGCCTGGGCAACATCGCCGGTGTCGCCGTCGCCGTGTCGATCGGTGGCCCGGGCGCGACGTTCTGGATGATCCTCTGCGGTCTGCTGGGCATGGCGACGAAGTTCGTCGAGGTGACGCTCGGTGTGAAGTACCGCGAGGTGCACGCCGACGGCACTGTGTCCGGCGGCCCGATGCACTACCTGCCCAAGGGCCTGGCCGAGCGCTTCGGCGCCAAGGGCCTGAAGCTGGGCAAGGTGCTGGGTGTCCTCGCCTCCGCGATGATCCTCTTCTTCGGCCTCTTCGGCGGCAACCTCTTCCAGGTCAACCAGTCCTACGCCCAGCTCGTCTCCGTCACTGGCGGCGAGGGCGGCATGATGGGCTCCTCCTCCGGCGCCCTGTTCTTCGGCATCCTCATCGCCGCGATCGTCGGCGTCGTCCTCCTCGGCGGCATCCGCTCCATCGCCTCCGTGACCAGCAGGCTGGTCCCTGCGATGGCCGGCATCTACATCGCCGCCTGCCTGGTCGCCATCGGCGTCAACGTCTCCGCGGTGCCGTCGGCGATCTCCTCGATCATCGAGGGCGCGTTCAACCCGCAGGGCGTCGCCGGCGGTGTCCTCGGAGCTCTGATCGTCGGCTTCAAGCGGGCCGCGTTCTCCAACGAGGCCGGTCTCGGCTCCGCGCCGATCGCGCACTCCGCGGTCAAGACCAAGCACCCCGCCAGCGAGGGCCTGGTCGCCTTGCTGGAGCCGTTCATCGACACCGTCGTGATCTGCACCATGACCGCCCTGACGATCGTCATCGCCAACCCCGCCAGCTGGGCCGAGGCCCGCAAGGACGGCGGCGTCGGCGGCGTGACCATCACCTCGGACGCCTTCGGCACGGTCCTGCCCTGGTTCCCGTACATCCTCACCATCGCGGTGATGCTGTTCGCCATCTCCACCGTGCTGACCTGGGGCTACTACTGCATGAAGGCTTGGACGCACCTCTTCGGACGCAGCAGGACCAGCGAGCTGACCTTCAAGATCTTCTACACCCTGTTCGCCGTCGCCGGCTCGCTCCTCACCCTGCAGACCCTGATCGACATGGCCGACGCGGTGCTCTTCATGCTCGCCGTCATCAACATCATCGGCCTCTACCTGCTGGCCCCCGTGGTCAAGCGGGAGCTCAACACCTTCCTCGACTTCGTCCGCCGCCGCGACGCCGGCCAGGACAGCGAAGCCGACGAGGACGAAGACCAGGAGCCGGTGAAGATCACCGTCTGACCGCCCCCGCGGCCCGGCTCCTGAGCGGGTCCGTACACACCTCGCGCCTTGGTGTGTACGGACCCGCTCACCCTTGTTTTTGCAGGTGAGGAGCCCCCTGGCGGCATCGGTGGATGGTCGATAGGGTGTAAAGAACGCGTCAAGACGGCCACCATGCCGCAGCGCGGGGTGTGCCGGGAAGTCTGGTCGGCGTCCTAGGGGCCGTGTGCCCATTTCCTGCCGACGCCCCGGAGGTACCCCCGTCATGACCCCACCGCGCCAGCGCACCCTGTTCGGGCTACTGCCCTGGCCCGAGCGTCAAGCCGTCGCCGAAGCCCTGCGCACCGAGACCATCGGCGGCATGGTCCTGCTGGCCGCCGCGGTGGTGGCGCTGGTCTGGTCGAACACCCCCTGGAGCGGGGCGTACGAGCAGATACGCGACTTCCACTTCGGCATACCCGCACTCGGCCTGGACCTCTCCGTCGGGCACTGGACCGCCGACGGGCTCCTCGCCGTCTTCTTCCTCGTCGCCGGCATCGAGCTCAAGCGCGAACTCGTCGTCGGCGAGCTGCGCACCCCCGCCACCGCCGCCCTGCCCGTCATCGCAGCCCTCTGCGGCATGGCCGTACCCGCAGCGCTGTACGCCGCCACGGCCGGGGCCGGAGGCGGCAGCCTCGACGGCTGGGCCGTCCCCATGGCCACCGACATCGCCTTCGCGCTGGCCGTCCTCGCGGTCATCTCCACCCACTTGCCCGCCGCGCTGCGGGCCTTCCTGCTGACCCTGGCCGTCGTGGACGACCTCGGCGCCATCCTGATCATCGCGGTCTTCTTCACCTCCGACCTGAACCTCTGGGCGCTCGGCGGGGCCTTCGCCGGACTGGTCGTCTTCTACCTTCTCCAGAGGTTCCGGGTGCGCGGCTGGTGGTGGTACGTACCGCTGGGCATCGCGATCTGGGCTCTGATGTACAACAGCGGCATCCACGCCACCGTCGCCGGCGTCGCCATGGGCCTCATCCTGCGCACCACCCGCGACAAGGGCGAGGCCACCTCCCCGGGGGCCCGCGTTGCACACCTGGTGCACCCGTTCTCCGCGGGCGTCGCCGTGCCGCTCTTCGCGCTCTTCGCGGCCGGTGTCACCATCTCCGGGGACGCGCTGGCCGAGGTGTTCACCGGCCCCGAACCGCTCGGCGTCGTCATCGGCCTCGTCGCCGGCAAGATCCTCGGCATCTTCCTCGGCACCTACCTCGCGGCCCGATTCACCAAAGCGCAGCTCAACCCCGACCTCGCCTGGGCCGACGTCCTCGGCCTCTCCGTCCTGGCCGGCATCGGCTTCACCGTCGCCCTCCTCATCGGTGAACTCGCCTTCCCCGGCGCAGCCGTCGGCGAGCACGTCAAAGCCGCCGTCCTGATCACCTCACTCACCGCGGCCGTGCTCGCCGCCGTCCTGCTCCGGCGCCGGAACAAGATCTACCGGCGCCTGTACGAGGAGGAGACCCTCGACGCCGACGCCGACGGCATCCCCGACATCTACCAGCGCACCCCCGCCACGACGACGACCGGCGCCAACGGCTGACGCGAAGGAGAGGCAGGTGGGGTCAACGCTCCTGGGGCTGGCAATCGTCATCGCCGCCCTCGTGATCAGGACAGCGATCACCGAGCTGCGAGATCCCGGGGCCGGACGTCGGCAGTGGCGATTTCTGCGGGATCCGCGAGCGCTGGTGGCCGGGGTGGTGGTGGCGTTTATCCTCGCCCTGGCCGGCTGGCGGTCGGCCGGGGTGCCGGCCCTGCCCTGGGCGTTGCTGGCGGGGGCCTTGGGCGCATTCGTCATCGGCGGACGCCCGCCCCCGGACTGACCCTCGCACGGCCGTCGGCGGCAGACGCTCTCGGCTGCCGCCATGAGGCGTTCAAGCAGCGCGCCGCTGTGATCACCCCCTGTAGTCGACGTCGGCCTGGCCCGTGCTCGACCACGGCGACGAACGGGCTGCGCGTACTGGCGATCACATCGGGGTCCCGCTCGCCGACCGCGACACAGCGGTCACCGTCCGGGGTCCATGAGCATGGGCGCGGCGCGGCCGGGCAGTCGTCTATCGTCCACGCGTCGGCCAGTTGCGACGTCTCCTGGAGGGCAGCGGTGAGGAACAAACCCAGCGCGGAGACGACGAGGAAGACAATCCCGGCCACCATCCGCCAGTCACGACGCCGCGTGCTGTCGGGAAGGTCACTGCCCCGATCTTTGTCCGGACCGTCGGCGACCTGTTGAGAGTCGGCGCCGTCCCTGTTCGGGATGGGCTGCCCGTACAGGCTTGTTCGTACCCCAAGTGCTGGCCTTCTCCCCGCAGGGGAACCCGGTTCTGTACCCACGCCTCGATTCATGGGAGGCTGGGCCACATCTCTCCCCCTCCCTGCCAGGAGACACCTCATGACCCGCCGTTCCCGGACCGGGCAGACTTCGCCGCTCTTCGCCTTCGGGGCCGTCCTGACCGGCGTCGGCGCGGCCCTGTACGTGCTGCCCAGTCCTGCAATGCCGCTGCTCGCTCTCGGGGCGTTCGTAGTGGCGGCTACGGCGGCGGTGTGGGTCTCCGCCCGGCACCGCTGATCGTGCGGCTCCCGACACGGACCTATCCGGCAGTGCACTGCCGGAGACGGGCAGCGTTCACGCACCCCTGACACCGGTGGCGGCGTCCCGAACTGCGCGTGCCACCCTGGTTCCCGCGTCAACGAGGCGTCATGATCGGGGGAAGCCTTGGGCAGCAGGGAAGTACGGGAAGAGCATCTGGCAGGGTACGCCGAGGTCCTGCTGGGAGTGTGTGCCACCGGGCGTCGGCTCACCCGCGCCGAGCTGGACTCCCGGCGGGCGCAGGGGGAGCAGGCGGCCGAAGCCGGGCTGCCGTTGCGAGGGCTCATCCGGGATCACTTGTCCGTGGCGCAGGAGGTGCTTCCGACGGTGTCCTCCGGGGCGGCGGGTTGCCTGTTGGCTGCGGTCGGGCAGGCGGTGGACGCCTTCGCCGAGGGATACGAGCGTTCGCAGCACCACTCGGTCCGGCAGGAGGAGGCCGCGCGCCGGGAGTTCATCGACGACCTGCTCTACGGGCGCAGTGACCTGGGCCGGCTGGCGGAGCGGGCCGAACGCTTCGGGCTGCGCCTGTCCCAGGCGCACGCGGTGGCGGTGGCCGCCGGGCCTGAACCGTACGGTGACGGATACCCGGTGGCCCGCGGCATCGAGTCGGCGGTCCTGGCCCGGTTCGCGGGCCGGCAGATCCTGCTGACGACGAAGGACGGGCGGCTGATCTGTGTGGCCCCCGGGGATCAGCCGGATGTGCTGGCGTACTTCGCGAAGCAGGCGTACGCGGCCACGGACGGCGGCCGGGTCGCGATAGGCCGCTCCCACTCGGGCGCGGGCGGGGTCGTCCATTCCTACGAGGAGGCGCTGAACGCGCTCGACCTCGCCGAGCGGATGGGCCTGGGAGGGCCCGTACTTCATGCCGCTGACCTCCTGGTCTACCCGGTCCTGACGCGGGACCGGCAGGCCATGGCGGACCTGGTGGAGAGCGTACTCGGGCCGCTGCGCAAGGGGCGCGGCGGGCCCCAGGCCTTCATCGATACCCTGACCGCGTACTTCGACAGCGGCTGTGTGGCGACCGAGGCCGCCCGCCGGCTCTCCTTGAGTGTGCGGGCGCTGACCTACCGGCTGGAGCGCATCCACAACCTGACCGGCGCCGACCCGGCCGACTCCGTGAACCGGTACACGCTCCAGACGGCGGTGATCGGCGCCCGGCTGCTGGGCTGGCCTGGATCCGAAGCGTGAGACCGACCTTCAGCGAGTGCGGGGCGTGTGGGCCGCACGGCGTTCGCGGATGCGGCGGCGCAGCCAGTGGGCTGCTTCGCCAAGGGATATGAGGAGGGCGGCGCTGGCGGCGCATGCCGTCAGCGCGGCCGGTGCGTGCCGGATCTGGCCTCCGCCCCACAGGACGATGGTGGGCGCCGCCCACCAGAGGCCTATCGAGATCGCTTCCGCACGCCGGTTCGGCATCTGAAGGGTGCTCCGTTCTCGCTCCGAAGGCAGGGGCCGTTTCTCAGGCGAGGGCGAAGTAGCGCAGCCACAGGTAGAGGGCCGAAACGGCGATCGTGACGGTGGTGACGATGAGGCCGTATTTGGTGAACTGCCAGAAGGTGATGGGCTGTCGGTTGCGTTCGGCGATGCCGAGGACGACGACGTTGGCGGAGGCGCCGATGGCGGTGGCGTTGCCACCCAGGTCCGCGCCGAGGGCGAGGGCCCACCACATGACGTGGTCGGGGTTGCCTCCCATCTCGGTGGCGAGCTGGCTGGTGATGGGGGCCATGGTGGCGACGTAGGGGATGTTGTCGACGATCCCCGACAGGACGGCGGAGCCGCCGAGCATCAGCATGGAGCCGCCCAGCTCGTTCCCGCCGATGGTGTCCGCGAGGGCGCTGCCGAGGTCGCCGATGACGCCCACCTCGATCAGGGCGCCCACCATGATGAACAGGCCCGCGAAGAAGGCCAGGGTGGGCCACTCGACCTCGCCCAGCACCTCGCCGGTCTCGACCTTGGAGATCGCGATGAGCAGGCCGGCGCCAAGGAGGGCGACGACGCTGGGTTCGTAGTGCAGGACGGGGTGCAGGACGAACCCGGCGACGACCAGGGCGAGGACGCCCAGGCCCTGGGCGAGCAGTCGCGGGTTGGTGATGGCCTCGCGTTCGCGCAGCTCCATGATTTCGGGGGCGCGCTTCTCGTCGTAGACGAAGTACTTGGCGAACATGACCCGGCACAGCGCGACCAGGACCGCTATCAGGACCGCGCACAGCGGCGCGAGGCGGACGAGGAAGTCGTTGAAGGTGAGTCCGGCCCGGCTGGCGATGATGATGTTGGGCGGGTCACCGACGAGCGTGGCAGTGCCGCCCACGTTCGAGGCGAAGACCTCGGCGAGCAGGAACGGCATGGCCGGCAGCTTCAGCCGGTTGCACACCAGCAGAGTGACGGGGGCGACCAGGAGCACGGTGGTGACGTTGTCCAGGAGTGCCGAGGCCACGGGTTTCCCGAGATGCCGATCGGCCTCGCCTGCCTCACCACGGGTCTGGTGATGGTGGGCTCGGGAGTCGGCCAGCCCGGACGCACGGGCCCGTAAACACGGTCGGTGCTGACGTGGTCCGGGACCTCGGGCACTTGCGTGAAAGATGAACGACAGTGAAGGCTAGGGTGAAATCGGCATCCGCCCCTGCCTGACGGTCCACACCTGTGCTCCGTCACCTCGGGTGCCCAGGACGGCACCGTTTCGTGAGGTGGCAGACCGAATGCTTCGTCTTTCCCCCGTCCCGCTTCCGGCTGCGCTGCGCCGGATGGTCCGCGCGGCACGGGAGCACTCCTCGAAGGTACCCTCGCGGCCCGGACCGTCGCGGCGGGAGCGGCTTCAGGATCAGGCGGCGGGGCGAGCACGGACTCGTGAGGACGAGCTGCTGGAGACCCTGCCGGGCGTGGTCCGGTACCGCGCCCGTCTCGCCCTAGTTCGCGACGACCTGCTGCCCGCTGCAGCGCGGGACGCGAATCTGCGGATGACGGCCGAGGCGCTTGAGGCGGCCGGTATCGCGTACGGGCTGGTGCCCGACGGAGGTCCGGCTCACCGGGTGGTCATCGCTCCCGGAGGTCGCTCCGCCGTACTGGAGGCGTGTGCCGCCGCCTTCGCCGGCCGGGCCGTCTACGCCCGGCTGCTGGGCGACGGCGAACTCGGCGACGTCCTGGCCGAAAGGCTGCCGCATGCCGTCGCCACCACCGAGACCGATCCTCAAGCCAAGGTCAAGGGCATTTGTCTGTTCAACGCGTCGTGACCTCCGGCCGAACCCTGCGCTACGGCGCCGGGCTCGGCTGCGATCTCGAGTTCTGGGACCCCTCCACCTCCGGCGAGGGGGGCGTCGCCTCTCTGCGCGAGACGCCGTACGGCTGGTGGGTGCCCTCGATGGCCGCCACCACCGTCCGGCGCATCGGTGATCGGGACTATCCCGTGGTCGACGTCTTCGCAGGCCGGTTCCCCCACGACATCGACTTCCCCATCGATGCCGTGATCAGCTGGGTGGACTCCGCCGACCCTGCCTGGCGCCGCAGGCGCGATCTGGCGGCGGCTTCGGCGGGAGCCGCCCGGTCGCCCCACGTGGACGACGCGGAGCACCGGTACCGCGACCGCGGGGAGCTGCGCTACTGCCTGCGCTCCATCGCCGCCTACGCGCCCTGGATCCGGCGCATCTTCCTCGTCACGGACCAGCAGATCCCGAACTGGCTGGCCGCAGGTCATCCGCACGTCACCGTGGTGGACCACCAGGATCTCTTCGCGGACCCCGGCGGCCTGCCCGTGTTCAACTCCCACGCCATCGAGAGCCAGCTGCACCGCATTCCGGACCTCGCCGAGCACTTCTTGTACTTCAACGACGACATCTTCCTCGGCCGGCCACAGCAGCCGCAGCACTACTTCCTTCCGTCCGGCCTGCCCAAGGTGTTCCACGACCGGCGCGCGGTGCCGCCGGCCCTCCCGGAATCGGACGACGACGTCTTCAGCGCCTCGCAGAGAGTGACCCGGCAGGCCGTAGAAGAGGCCGCCGACCGCACGTACCCGTACATCCTGGCGCACGCCCCGTACCCGCTGCGCCGCTCTCTCTACGCCCGCGTCGAGGAAGTCCTGCCGGGCCGGCTCGACGTCACCGGCCGCTCGGTCTTCCGCAAGGCCACGGACCTCGCGCCGGTCACGCTCGCCGCGCACCTGGCCCTGGCCGAAGGCCGGGCCGTCGAGGGCGACCTGAGCCACGTGTACCTCACCACCGACCGGCCTGGGGCCATTGAACGGCTGCCGGATCTGGTCCACGACCGTGGCGTCGATGCCTTCTGCCTCGCCGACGATGCCGGCACCGCGCTCTCGTCGAAGGAGCAGCACCGCGCGGTCACCGCGTTTCTTGAGGCTTACTTCCCGGTGCCTTCCCCCTACGAAGAACCGTGTTGAGACGGGGAGAACGAGGTGCGGGGCCCAGCCTCGCCGGCTGGGCCCCGCACCGTGCTCATTCGGCCGTTACGGCTGGCCGAAGGTGAGGATGAGTTGTGGTGAGGCGTCCGCGGCGGTGGATTCGGAGGACCACAGCCACAGGGGGTCGCTGCCGCTGCTGGTCAGGGCGAGGCTGTAGCCGGTGCCGAGGGCAGCGGTGACGGCGGTCTTGTCGAGGTCGACCGAGTGGATGGCCGATCCGTCGGGGACGGCTGTGATGGCGCCGAGCTGGGTGGTGCCGAGGGTGGGACGGGTGCTGTAGGTCGTCGTGCCGCTCCAGGCGCCGGTGACAGGCACAACGGAGACGGTGTCGGTGGTGCCGGCCCCTGTCTGGGTGGTGGTCTTGACCTGGAGGGAGGCTGCCTTGAGGACCTGGCCCGCCGGAGCGGCCGGAAGGTTGAAGCGCAGGTAGGTCTCGTACAGGGAGCCGCTGCCGCGGACGGCGAGCGAAGTGGTCGTCCCGAAGGCGGTGGAGGGGGCGCCCTGATTGATGTAGGTGTCCTCAGCCGCGGTGACCTTGACGACGGTGTCGTCGACGGCGTTGGCGAGGTCGAAGTGGTTCTTGACCTGGGCCTGGGAGAGGACGCTCGGGTAGACGGCGGTCTCGTCGATCTGACCGGCGAAGAAGTTACTGGTGGGGCGGTTCGGCCAGGAGGCGAGGTTGTCGCCGCCGACGTGCCAGAAGCCCGCGTAGGCCTGGTGGGTGGTGACGTTCAGTGTGCCCTTGTTCTGGCCGTCGACGTACAGGACCATTCCGGACGGGCCCTGGGTGGCGACGACGTGGTGCCACCTATTGTCGTTGTAGCGGTCCAGCAGGCCTGTGGTGATGGTGCGCGTGGAGCCGTTGTAGACGCCGAAGACCAGCCGGCCGTCGTTGGCCATGTAGACCTGCTTGTCGTAGCTGCCACTGTTGCGGGTCGTGTTGTTGCCGAACCCGATCAGCTTGCCGCCGCGCGTGGTGTTGGTCTTGAACCAGGTCTCCAGCGTGTAGCTGGATCCGACGGTCTGGCGGTGGTCGCTGTAGAGCTGCTGGCTGGTGCCGTTGAAGCCCATCGCGGTGCTGGCCCCGGAGACCGCACCCGATGTGACGCGCAGGGCCGGGGTGTTGACCTGAAGGCCGCTGGTGTTGCCGCTGCCCGAGGAGTCGGCGACGTACGGGCTGACGGTGTCGTCGTAGCGCCAGTACAGGTTGGCGCCGTCCGCACGGACCTGGCTGGGGTAGGCCTGCGCAGAGGCCGGGACCGTTACCGAGGCGGTCGCGGACAGGGCGCTGGTGTTGCCCGCCCCGTCGGTCGCGGTGACCCGGTAGGTGTAGGACTGGCCGGCCTTGACGGTGGTGTCGTTCCAGGATGCCTGCTGGCGCTCCCACTCCAGGGAGTCGGCGGTGACCGTGGCGATCGGGGTGGCCGAGCCGTTGCGGTAGATGCGGTAGGTCAGTTTGCTGTCGTCCTGGTCGTAGCTGGTGCGCCAGCGGACCTGGACCTCGCCGGGCCTGACGCTCGCGGCGCTGGCAACCGGGGTGGTCGGGGCGCCGACGTCGCCGGTGGAGGCGAAGCGGGTCAGACCCTGCTGCGCTTTGCCGTTGACGAGGGTGAACTCACCGCCTACCCACATGTACTTGACGTCGTTCTTCTCCGCCACGGCCATGACGCGCGGGCCAATGCCCTCGCCGATGCCGTCGTTCGCGGTGGGATGCCAGCCGAGCTTGCGCGGACTGGGCATGTAACCACCCACGGGCGTGGGGGCGGTGCCTTCGTAGTTGGTCAGCTGAGCCAGCAGGAAGTTCCGCTTGCCGTCGGGGAACTGCCCCTCCAGCGAGCAGTCGTGCGCGTGCGAAGAGCTGTACAGCACGCCCTGGTAAGGCAGGACGAACTGGGTGGCGCCCAGGCAGCGGTCGCGCCACTTCTCGGAGAAGTCGCTGAGCCGCAGGCCGATACGGCCGTCGAAGACACCACCACCGGTTCCCTCGTTGCCCGTGTAGAAGCCGCCCTCGGTGTCGGTGGAGATGTCCTTCACGACCGAGTTCGTCGGAATGTAGCCGTTCGGATACGCCTTGGTGAGCGCGCCGGTGGTGGAGTCGACGACGGCCAGCGCGTGGCTGTTGGCACCGTTGACGGTGAAGAAATCACCGCCCAGGAGCACGTTCTTGCCGTCGGGGGTGACCTCGACGGCGCGGCCCGGCTCGTCGGCGTTCGCGGTGAACGGCTTCAGCGCACCGGAGGCGGCGTCGACCGCGGCGAACCGCTCGCGGGTCTGGCCCTCCACGGTGTTGAAGTCGCCAGCCGCGTACACGGTGTCGTCCGTGACCGCGAGCCCGCGCACGGTGGCGGGGAAGCCAGGGTGGAAGGAGGCCTTGGGGGCGCAGGTCGCGATGTCGATCGCTGCCAGGCTGGAGACGGGCGTCCCGTTCAGCGCGCCGAAGTAGCCGCCCGCGTACAGGGTCTTCTTGTCCTTCGAGACGGCCAGCGCCCGGACCGTCGCGGTGCCGTCGCCGATGGTGAAGCCCAGCTTGCACGAGGCCGGGTTGCCCGTCGCGGCGTCCAGCGCGACGAAGTTCACGGCTTCCTGCTCACTACCGCCGCCCGATCCCTCGGGCGGGCGGACGGCGGAGAAGGTACCGCCCACGAAAACGGTGCCGTCGGCCTCGGCCATGGACCAGACGATGCCGTTGGGCTGCCAGGTGGGCAGCTCGTCCGCAGTGAAGGCGACGGGTGCGGTCACGGCGGACGCCTGTGGCATCAGCACCAGACCGGTGCCGGCACCCGCACCGGCCACGGACAGCACGAGGGCAGCAGTCAGCCCTCTGGATCTACGCATGAGTCTCCCAGGGCAAGGCACGGAGAGTGGCTGAAAATGTGCGGAGCAGCCACGAATATCGCCGCATAATATGCCCAGTCCAGCGGCCGAGGTACTGCGCTTCCCTCATTGGATCTGGATCCGTTGCACAGCCCCTGGCAGCGGACTTGAGGCGCGGCTCCTGAGCGCCAGCTCGAAGAGGGGGCGGGTGTACCCGCCGGGCAGGGGCCTGACGGGCGGCGCCAAGCCCAGGGGCGGCGGCTACGTGGTCTCCGCCGCCCCTTTTGCGCTTTCCCTGTCGCGGTCAGGCTAGGGCATGCGGCCGCGCACATTACACAGCCTGCGCCCGCACGCTTCTGTTTCGGCCGCCGGGACGGGGAACGTTGGCATGAGGTGTCGGCGGGTCAGCCGCCGATGGCGGGTGACTTCTTCGCCGCTGCGGGGATCTTCTGGTCGTTGCGGATGGCCTCCCACAACTGGCCGGCCTGGGGCTGGGCGACGATGACGCGGTTGGGGTCGACCTTGTCGTAGGCGACCGGCATCATGATCGTCTCCATGGTGTTGGCGTCGACGCCCTTCATGGACTTGGCGAAGTCGGCCAGGGCGGTGAGGGAGGCGAGGTCGGAGTCGGTGGTGAGGGACTTGGTTCCGGCGTCGGCCAGCTTGTAGAGGCGGGCGGGGTTGCCCATCGCGTCCTGGTTCTTGACCTCGGTCAGCATCGCGAGCAGGAACTGCTGCTGGAGGCCGATGCGGCCCAGGTCGCTGCCGTCGCGGTAGCCGTATCGGGTACGGACGAACTTGAGGGAGTCGGTGCCGTTCAGCCTGTGCGTGCCTGGCTCCAGGGTGAAGCCGCCCTTGGTGTCGTGGATGGGCTTGTCGAGGGTGACCGTGACTCCGCCGAGGGCGTCGACGAGTTCCTTGAAGCCGGAGAAGTCGACCTCGACAAGGTGGTCGACGCGGATGGCGGACATCTGCTCGACGGCGTTGACCACGCAGGCCGGACCGGCCACCGTGTAGATCGAGTTGAACATCACCCGCTTCGCGGACGGGAGCGTGCTGCCGTCCTTCTTCCTGCATTCGGGCCGGTCCACCAGGGTGTCTCGCGGAATGCTGACCGCGGTGGCCTTGGAGTGGCCCTCGGGTATGTGCAGCAGCATCGCGGTGTCCGAGCGGGCACCGCTCACGTCGCCGTGGTCGAGCTCGCCGTTGGCGCCGGCCCGCGAGTCGGAGCCAAGGACCAGGACGTTCTGCGCGCCCGCGACGACCTTCTGCGGCCGGTTGTCACCGATGGCCTGGTCCAGGTCGACACTGTCGATGTTGCCGTTGAGGTGGCTGTAGCCCCACCAGGCGGCGCCGCCCGCGAGCAGCAGCAGCGCCAGCAGGCTCACGGCGATGACGCGGAAGGCGCGCTTGCCGCGGCTGGTCCGGCGCGGGGTTCTGCCGCGCGTGCGACGGGGAGTGGTGACCTCGGTCATGCTGTTCGTGTCCTCTGCTGACGGGGAAGCGCTGGGGATGACGCGTGATTGCAGTCCGCCGGAACACCATGCGGCCAACGAAGCTCGGGCTGGGCGCCGGGGCTCCGTCCGCGGGGAGCGGTGCGCGTGCACTATAGGCAAACAGTCGGGCCGCTCGGGAGTCGCGCCGGCCTCCTGCGCACCTTGAGCAATGCTGGACGCGAAGCCCTTGGGACCGAACGACCAGGCGGCGACGCATCCCGCCGGAAGGCACTCGTACGCCCCTGGCGTGCTCCGCCCCTACATCCTGCCGCCCCGCAGTCCTCTGCCCCGCGAGGGGATGCCGTGCCGACCGGTGTCACCGCCCTGCGGTTCTCGGTGGGTGAAAGATGGGTGCCAGCATGTATAGACGGACTGATCGTGGTCACAAAGAATGCATCCGATTACTTTTCGCAGGTCAGGGACGTAACAGGGACCCCTTGAAGTGCTGGACACGGGGGCGAGGTCAGAGGGGAGAGGTCCGTCGTGTCGTTGTTTTGGCGGATCTTCGTGATGAACGCCATCGTCCTGGTCACAGCTGCCCTGCTGCTGCTGAGTCCGTGGGTCACCGTTTCCTCCCCTGTGCACTTCGGCGAGGCCATGGTGCTGGTCGCCGGGGTCATCGCGATGCTGGTGGCCGATGCGCTTCTCTTCCGCATTGGGCTGGCCCCACTCAAGCGGCTGTCCAAGGCGATGGCGGTAGCGGATCTGGTCAGGCCCGGGGGCCGTCCGAAGGTCGTCGGACATGGGGAGATGGCCGAGCTGGTCCAGACGTACGACCGAGTACGACCCCGCCGGTAGGGCCACCAAGGTGACCGTCACCGGTGGTCTCGGCACGGTCGTCCCGGCTGTCACGACGACGTACGACCCGAACAGTGGCAAGGTGGACGCGATCACGTCCACCGACGGCGGCACCATCAGGAAGTCCTACGACAAGCTGGGCCGCCTGATCTCCTACACCGACGCCGACGGGGGCGTGACCAACAGCACGTACGACGCCGACGGCCGGCCGGTCCAGGTCAGCGACAACGTACCGTCGAGCACCACGTACGGATACGACACCACGAACGACCCGCGCGGCCTGCTGTCCTCCATCACCGACTCGGTGGCCGGCACCTTCACCGTCAGCTACGACGCCGATGGCCAGGTGCAGAACAAGAAGCTGCCCGGCGGCTTCACCATGCGTCAGACCAACAACCCCGCCGGACAGCCGGCGGAGCGCACGTACACCCGCGACAGCGACGGCGCGCTCCTCTTTTCCGAGAACCTGCTGCCCACCGTGCACGGTCAGCGGGCCTCCTACACCGGCTCCGCCGGGCAGACCTCCAACCAGACCTACAGCTACGACAAGGCAGGACGACTCACCAGGGCACAGGACGACACGGTGGACGCCGTCTGCGTCACCCGCAGCTACACCTTCGACAAGAACTCCAACCGGAAGACGCGCTCCACCGCGGCCGCGGACCCGGGCCTCGACTGCACCACCAGCGGTGCAACCACGACCACCCACACCTACGACACCGCCGACCGCCTCGTCGACAGCGGCTACACCTACGACGCCTTCGGCCGCACCACCGCAACTCCTGGCACTACGCACGCGTACTACACCAACGACCTGGTACGCCAGCAGACGGCCGGCTCCCAGCGGCAGACCTGGACCCTCGACTCCCAGCTCCGCTTCCGCGGCTGGACGGTCGAGTCGAACGCCTCCGGCAGTTGGACGCAGACCCAGTCCAAGCTGAACCACTACAGCTCCGAGGTGGACAGCCCGCGCTGGATCGTCGAAAACACTGCCACCGGAGCGGTGACCCGCAACGTCGACGGGTTCGACGGAGGGCTGGCAGCCACAACCAGCAAGACCGGCGACACGGTACTCCAGCTCGTCAACCTGCACGGCGACGTCATGGTGCAGCTGCCGACTGCGGCCGGCCAGGCCGCAACGGTCCTCGGCACCGACGAATACGGCAACCGTACCGCGGGCCCCAGCACCGTCCGCTACGGCTGGCACGGCAGTCAGCACCGTTCCGCCGAGACGCAGACGAACCTCCTGCTCATGGGCGTGCGCCTGTACAACCCGGCCACCGGCCGGTTCCTGTCCAGCGACCCCGTGCCCGGCGGCAGCTGCAACGCAGCTGACTATGCATGCGCCGACCCGGTCAACAGCGATGACGTGACCGGGTGCGCCACCTGCCGAGTGCCGAAGCACGCCTGGACCGGCCGCACCTTCACCACGTTCCTGTACACCACTGCATGGAGTTTCGGCGGCTGGCAGGACTACAATTACCACTGGATCTGGGACGTCATCAGCGGCGACAAGGGCCCCGTGCCGATCACCGCGTGGAAGCGCCAGTACGCCTACCGAAAGCAGTACGTCCTCAAGTGCCGTGTCGTGGCCTGGTACGGATACGGCCGGCAGAAGATCCTGGCTACGCACGAGACCCACTACCAGTACTCCTACCGAGACGCGGTCACCTACCGAATACAGTTCACCCCCTTCAAGTGGACCCGGGTCGGTGGTTTTTCCTTTGCCCGGACATCATGGACATACGTGTCCAGCTACCAGATCATCTACACCAACGGATGATGCCTGAGCGCTGACCCGACAACGGGTGGGTGTGCCCCACGCTCGCATGAGGCACACCCACCCCGCTCATCATCGATCGACTGCGGTCCTGCCAACTGCCCGCGACCGCCCGGCACGAAAGTCCGTCCATGCTGTTCGCCGTCGCCGTATTCGCTATCGCCGTTACCGCTTTCACACTGTGGTGTTCCGTCATCGTGGTTCGGATGAAGGATCTGCCCTGGTGGCGCCGAGGTCTTCCCCTTGCCCTTTTCCTTGCCGCCAACGTCGCCAGCGCGCTTCGTGCCTTCGACATACCTGAAGTGGCCAACGCGGTGGCATTCCCCTTGAACGTCGGGGTCGTTGTCGTGGCGCTGGCGGAGATGCGTGCCGCCCGGCGGCGCCACGAGACACCTGAACCTGAATCTACCGCGTGAACGTGGCCGCTCATCGTTCTGATCGAGACGCTCGTCTTCTGCGTCATCGGCTATCACCTCAACGGTGATAGCCCGAGTATCCCGTGGGCGCTCGCAGGACTGGCCTGCGGCCTGATCACGGTCCTCGTGGTCAGAAGGCGCCAGAAAAAGTAGAGCAATCCATGCAGCCATCCAGGTTCCCTGGGTGGCCGCACACGTTTTCGTTGCTTACGGCATTATGTCTTGGCGGGCCAGCCGGTACGGGAGACGTCTCCGAGTCACCGTCTACTACTATGACGCCTGGAACTACCCGAGCTTTGCGACGTGCACAGGAAGGTGAATGGGGCATGAAAAATCCATTGGGAAACGATGGCATTCTAACTCGCGCAATCCCTCGGTCTTCGATCGTTATCGCAATTGCCCTGACGGTCGCCACATTCTCGGGTAACTCTTCCGCCACAATCAGGACAGTGGTATCGATTGCGGCGGCGGCGATCATTGCCCGCTGCGTCTATCTGATCACCCAGGGGAAGAGGGCGGCTCGACGAGACTGACCAAACACTCACCGAGCGACTAACCTCGATTTCTCGTGGCGGGCCGTCGATATTCGACGGGCCGTTTCGGCTTGTGGGGAGAGTTCGGCCAGGCCGGTCAGCCGCGCGAATTGCGATCGACCTCCCGAGGGTTTGCCAATCGAAGGGCCCTGCCTCACATTCGGCGGCGACCCAGAGTCGTAAGGGTCGGTGGCATTCGCGTGAAGAATGTCAACAAGCTTGCGCAGACGGCGTTTTCAGGACTATCCCCGCTGGTCATCGAGGAGATGGTCGACGAGGGCGAGCGGATCTTGGATTCTCCGTCATAATGGAGGCCAGGGTTCACCCAGAAGGCTGCAGAAAAGGCATGCAGCAAGAAACGGCACTTGACCCTAGGAATGGGATACACGCACTTCGCCCCAGCCGCGCACTAACATCTTGATTCTAAATCGCCGCCCGAAGGACGCGCAAAGCCGGACAAACTCGCCGGTGGCCCCGCGGAATATGAACCGCGGCTCCCCACCCGCGGCGGCCACCATGCCGTCAGCAACGGCCACCGCAAGAAGACGTCGTGGTGGTCGAGCTGGCATCGATGACATAGCGTCTTCGGCCCTGCTCTCCCGAAGCTGGAGAGCCGGGCCGAAGGCTGAGTACGATGAGATCTGGAGTTGCAGTGAGCGAATCACGAAGGAATTCAGGCGTGTTCTTCCTTCTTGGAGTAATCGGCTTCATAACGGGGATGGCCTTCTGGGCCACATCGGGCAGGGCTGCTTCGACCGTGATCTTCGCCTGCTCCTCAGTCGTATTCGCAGGCGCATGGACCTTCGAGCGGCTCGCCCAGCGAAGCGAGGGCAATTAGCATCAGGTGGCTCTTCCACGGCACCGGACGCCACCGTAGGTAGGTCTCACGAGCAGGGCCGCTCCTTCCGCGGCCCTGCTCTTTGCTTCCGATTCCTCCGGACGGGCCCCTCGGGCCAAGGGACTCAATGGAAAGAAAGACGAGCAGATGAAGACCGCCGCTCGAGCACTGGCAGAACCCGGCCCGCGCGCTCGGGCTGGGCGTGCCGCTGGCCATGGCAGGGATGGCGCTGATCACCCACTACCTCGTCGGGCTGGACTGGACGACGTCCTTCCTCGGTGGTGCGGTCCTCGCGCCGACCGACCCGGTGTTCGCCTCCGCGATCGTCAGCCGCAAGGAAGTACCGGCGAAGCTGCGGCAGCTGCTGAACGTGGAGAGCGCATCAATGACGGGCTCGCCCTGCCCGTCGTGCTGATCCTGATCGCCGCCGCCGGCCCCACATCGGGGCACGCGGAGTCCTCGCTGGCGACGATCAGCCTGGAGCTGGCGCTGGGGCTGGCCTTCGGGGCAGTGCTGCCTCTGGCGGTCACCGCCCTGGTACGGCTGCGGCTGCTCGGAGCGGAGCCCAAGCTCCAGCCGCTGCTGCACCTGACCACCGGGATCATCCTGTACGGGCTGTGCCACCTCACCCACGCCAACCCCTACCTCGCAGCGTTCTCCGCCGGCGCTGTTTTCGCCTCCGCATCCCCCGGGGCGAAGACCGCGTTCGAGTCGCTTGCGGAGCTCGCGAAGTTCGCCGCCCTGCTGGTGTTCGGCGCGCTGCTGACCCCGCAGCTGTTCGGTGACCTGCCGGTGGGCGGGTACGTGGCAGTCGTCCTGGCGATCGTACTGATCCGCCCCGCGTCCCTGCTTCTGTCGCTGCTGGGCACCGGTTTTGAGCGGCGGCAGAAGCTGGTGGCGGCCTGGTTCGGGCCCAAGGGCTTCGCCTCGGTCGTCTACGGGCTGCTCGTCCTCCAGGCAGGCATCCCGCAAGGCGAGCAGGCATACACGCTGATCGCCGTCTGCATCGCCTTCTCGATCATCGCGCACAGCAGCACGGATGTACCGATCGCCCGCCTCTTCGACGTGGACGAGGACCCGGCGCCCGCCTCGAACCGATCGGTACCGGCGGGCCCGGCGCTGTGAAACCGGAACGCTGCCGCTGCGGACGGCACCACATGAGGATGGGCCAGTGAGGCCGGGCAGGCGCGGCAGGCGCAGGGCGGGCCAGACCCGGTGGGTGGCCCGACGGGTGCGAGCCCAGGGTGTGCTCGCGTTGGTGTGCGGATTCGCTGCCCTGGTCCTGGGGTGTGTGCTCCTGGCCCTGGTTCCCGCCGCGGTGGCCGAGCGGAACGCCTTCGAACAGGAACCCGAGTGCCCCGCTCCCGCCGTCCAGACGAGCGCCCACTGCATCGGTACGGTTCGGTTCACCGTGGCAGCCGTGCGCTCTGAGTACCAGGGGCGCTCGGTGTCCCATTCGGTGCGCCTGACGGGAGGTGACCGGGGCAACGGCTGGGTCGAATTCGACAGCGACGGACCCGTGTTCACCCTCCTTCACGAGGGAGACCAGGTCACCGGGCGCGTATGGAGCGGCCACGTGATGTCGGTGACCTATCAGGGCGCCACCCAGCGGACCGACAACGACCCGACCGACGCCCCGCTGTTCCTGGCGGGGCTCGGGGCCGTCAGCGTGAGCATGGTCGGCTGGGCGCTCACATCCGGCTGGTGCCAGGTGCGTCATCCCCTCCGCTGTGACGGCCGCCACCGTCCCTCACCCCTCGTGGCGAAGCGCACGTCTGCGGGACTGGCCGCCGGAACGTTCGCCCTGATGTTCGTGCTGATCCTCCTCGGCGGGCCGGTCTGGCTGACGTGGCTGCTGTTGCTCGCCTGGGCGCCGGCAGCCGCACTGACACTCGCCGGGCACCTCATCACCAGAACGAGGAAGGCGGGGTAGCGAGCAGATCCGAGCGGCCTGGTGGCAGCCACCCGCTCATCCTCCCCATTTCCCTTGCGGTCCCTGCCGGGTTGACGCCAGGCAGGCTTTCATCACGGGCCGCCGTGTTCCTCTAGGGTGTGCAGCAGGTGCGCCGGGAAGTCTGGTCGGCAGTGGATCCGTCATGCCCACCCCAGGGAGAGCCCGTGATCGCCAAGGCCAGGAGGGTTCCCCTCGCCCTTCGCCGTATCCTGCTCCGGGCCCTGACGCCGGGACCGTCGCCGACCGTCGTCGTCCGCTACCGGTCCCGGGGGCGAGTCTGCGTGGTGCATTTCCCCGCGGGAAGTATCGACGGCCGCAACTCCCGGCTCATCGGAGCCCGCCTGCGGCGTGCACCGCGCCCCCGTACGGTCGTCTTCGAGCTGGACCTGCGCAATGTGACACATCTCAGCCCGGATGGAGCCATGGCGTTCTTCACGGCGCTCAAGGCCGCCCGGCAGCGCGGGATCCGGTTGGTCATTACGCATGCGGGCGATCAGCCCCTGAGAACCCTTCGGCAGGTCGGTTTCCTGCGAGCCCTGTCCGGCCCAGCCCTCCCGCCTCCGTCACTGCCGCCCATTGAAGAGTGACGAGAGGGCATGCGTTAAAGAGGCATAAAGATTGCCGGAAGCAGGCAATGAACCAGTCCGGTCACCAGTGCGAGGATCGCGTTGTCCAGCGGTACGGCAGGTCGGTCAGGAGGTTCTCATGGGCTTGTTTCTAGGGCTCGGCACGACGGGGATCGTTCTGCTGGCCTTCTCGCTGGTGTTCGACGGTCTGCTGGAGGGCGTCTTCGACGGCGCTCTGGACGGGCTGTTCGACGGGTGGCTGTCGCTGCCGGTGGTCGCGGGCTTCGTTTCGATGCTCGGTTTCACGGGGGCGATCGTGCTCGGGTCCACCGGACTCGGGCCGGGAGCGGCAGCCGCCGCCGGTAGTGCCGCGGGGGCGGGGGCGGGCTGGCTGGCGTGGCGGCTGAGCCGGTCCCTGATGCGGGACCACAGCGGGGCAGCCCCGCGAGGTGAAGAATTGGTCGGATCCGCCGGCACGGTGGTGACACCGATCCCCGCCGAGGGGTACGGAGAGGTCCTGCTCCGGCTGGCCGGACAGCCCGTCAAGTACGCGGCGACGGCCGACGGCCCGCTGGCCCGTGGCTCGGAGGTGTGGGTGACAGCCGCTCCGTCGCCGACCTCGGTCGCCGTCCGTGCCGTAGAGCACTGACGCATCCTTCCGCCAGCCCATTCACGCTTCACCATCATCGATCTGCCGCCTCGGGGGCAGGAGGGGATCCCTCATGAGTCCAGTCGTCACCGCGGTCGTCGGAGTGGTCGTACTCCTCGTCCTGCTCGCCCTCGTGGTCGTCACCAGGTACAAGGTCGCCGGCCCCAGCGAGGCGTTCATCATCACCGGCCGGCGCGGAAAGAGGTCCACCGACCCGACCACGGGTCAGACCACCACCGACAACAGCGGTCAGAAGGTCGTGGTGGGCGGCGGGGTGTTCGTCGTCCCCTTCGTCCAGCAGCGCTACACCCTCGACCTGTCCAGCCGGCACATCCCCATCGCGGTACGCGGCGCGGTCACCCTGCGCGGCATCAAGGCGAACCTCGAAGGCGTCGCGATCGTCAAGGTCGGCGGCAACGAGGACGCCATCCGGGCCGCCGCCCAGCGTTTCCTCCAGCAGCAGGACGGCATCGTCGGCTTCACCCAGGAGGTCCTCTCCGGCGCCCTGCGCGCCATCGTGGGCCGCATGTCGGTGGAGGACATCATCCGTGACCGCGCCGCCTTCGCGGGGCAGGTCGCCGAGGAGGCGGAGGCCAGCCTCTCCGGGCAGGGCCTGGTCCTGGACGCCTTCCAGATCCAGGACATCACCACCGAGGGCTCCTACCTCGAAGACCTCGGCCGTCCCGAAGCCGCCCGCGCCAAGCAGGAAGCCGACATCGCCGAGGCCAACTCCCGCCGGGCGGCCGAGCAGGCCCGCCTGAAGGCGGAGGAGGAGATCGCGGTCGCCGAGCGCACCCTCTACCTGCGCCAGGCGGAGATCAAGGCCGAGACCGACGCGGCGGCCGCCCAGGCCAACGCCGCCGGTCCGCTGGCCGAGGCCGACCGCCAGCAGCAGATCCTCGGCGAGCAGGAGAAGGTGGCCGAGCGCCAGGCCGCCCTGACCGATCGCCAGCTCGACACCCAGGTCCGCAAGCCCGCCGACGCCCGCCGCTACCAGGCCGAGCAGGAGTCCGAGGCGCTGCGCGTCGCCCGCGTCAAGCAAGCCGAGGCCGAACGCCTCGCCGCGATTGCCGCCGCCCAGGGCGAGGCGGAGAAGGCCCGCCTGACCGGTGAGGGCGAGAAGCAGCGCCGCTCCGCACTGGCAGAGGCGGAGGCCATCGAGGGCGCCAAGCGGGGCGAGGCCGAACGCGCCCGCCGCGCGGCGATCGCCGAAGCCGTACGCCTGGAGGGCGACGCGGATGCCTCGGCCATCCTGGCCAAGGGCTCGGCCGAGGCAGAGGCCATGCAGAAGAAGGCGGAGGCCTTCGAGAGCTACGGCGACGCCGCGATGATCCAGATGATGGTCGAGGTACTCCCGCAGGTCGTGGCCAAGGCCGCCGAACCCCTGTCCGCCATCGACAAGATGACCGTCATCTCCACCGATGGCGCGAGCAAGCTCACCCGCACCGTTGCCGACAACGTCGCCCAGGGCATGGAACTCCTCGGCTCCACCACCGGCGTCGACCTGGCCCAGCTCCTCAAGAGCTTCACCGCGCCCAAAGCTGGCACTATGCCCACGCCGGTCTCCACCGAGGGCGCCGCACTCAACGGCAAGATCGAAATCGTCGGCTAACCGCACACGCAGTAGTCTTGGGGCCCGCTGAGGGAGCGGGCCCCAAAGACTGCTCAAGCTAACCGCGTCATACCGGGCAACCCCCGCCACACCTACCTTGAGCACCACCGAGTGATCGCGTACTCCCGTTCACGTGCCAGTCAGAGACGGTGCCGCCCAGCTGCCGAGCAACCGCAGCGCGGTGTACGCGCGGGCGTCTGGCGCCGTGAAGACGACCAGGGCCCGCCCCTCGTCGCCTGGCAGCGCCAGGGTCTCGTACGCGAGGTCGAAGCCGCCGACCACGGGATGCTGGAAGCTCTTCGTTCCGTACGACTTCTCCCGCACCTCCTGCGCCGCCCACAGAAGCCGGAACTCCACGCTGCGAAGACATAGTTCGGCGACCAGCCGTGCCGTCCGCGCGTCATCGGGGCGGCGCCCGGCGGTGAAGCGCAGGAAGCCGACGGTCTGGCCGGACACGTCCTCCCATCGCGGATACAGGTCGCGGGCGGCGGCGTCGAGGAAGACGTGACGTGCCAAGTTGAGCTGCTCGCCGGGCGACGGGGCCGGGGCTCCGAGGAGAGCGCGGGCCAGGTCGTTGGCCTCGAGAACATCCATCGCAGGACTCAGGACATACGCCGGGACGGCACCCACCGCGGTCACCAGGCGTCGAAGCCCGTCCCGTACCGGTACGTCCCGCGCCGGGTTCGCGGTATCGAACGGTGACGGTTCGACGGAGGCGCGGCGGGGCCCGCGCGCGAGGTCGTACAGGTGGGTCCGCTCGGCCGCGTCGAGCCGTAGCACCCTCGCCAGAGCGTTGAGCACGGCATCGGACGGATGGCGGGCGCGGCCCTGTTCCAGGCGCGTGTAGTAGACGACGCTGACGCCCGCGAGCTCGGCGGTCTCTTCGCGGCGCAAACCCGCGACCCTGCGCCGGCCGACGGTGGTGACTCCGGCCACCACCGGAGTCACGCGGGCGCGCCGTGACATCAGGAAGCCGCCGAGCTCATTGTCTGGGTTCATGCCCGCCAGTATCCGACGCCGGACACCCCGGCAACCTGTCCCTGCCAGTACCCCCATCCCCGTCTCCTCGCCTGGTACTCGGAGGGTAATGGTTCCCCTTCCGCCGGGCCCGCACCGTGGACCCCACCGCGGCACGACGGACGCGGCGGATACGAACAGACACGGAACAGGAGCATCTTCGATGCGCGCAGTGGTCTTCTCCCGGTACGGCGACGAAAGCGTTCTGGAACTCACCCGGCGACCGTCCCCAGAACCGGCGGATGGCGAGATCCTCATAGAGGTCAGGGCTGCCGGGGTGAACCCGGTCGACTGGAAGCACCGCGAGGGAGCGGTACGAAGCGATCGGCCGTTCCCGCTGGGGATGGGCTGGGACGTCGCGGGAGTGGTGCGGACCACGGTGCCCGGCGGCCCTGCGATCGGCGAGGCCGTGTACGGGATGCTGCCGCTTCCCTACGGCGGCGCCTACCAGGAACTGGCCGTGCTCCCCATCTCCGCCGTGGCCCCCAAGCCCGTCCGGCTGTCGTACGCGGAGGCCGCCGCCGTACCCCTGGCCGCGCTGACGGCATGGCAGGCGCTGGAGGCTGCAGGAACCAAAGCCGGGCTGCGTGTCCTGGTGCACGCGGGAGCTGGTGGTGTAGGCCACTTCGCCGTGCAGTTCGCCCGGCACCTCGGCGCACACGTCACGGCCACCGCCTCCGCCCGCAACCTGGACTTTCTGCGCCGACTCGGCGTCGACGAGGCGGTTGACCGCATGCACACGGGTCTGTCCGCCGCGGACCCCTTCGACGTCGTCCTGGACACAGTCGGAGGTCCGGTGCAGCAGGCATCGTGGCGGCTCCTGCGGCCGGGCGGCACCCTGATCACACTCCCGGAACCCCTGGATGAGGCGCACCGGCTCCCCGGTATCAACGCCCGCCGTGTCATCGTCACCCCCGACGGCGAGACACTGCACCGGATCGGCACGCTCATCGACTCAGGCGTAGTACACGTCGAGGTCCAGGCCGTCCTCCCGCTGGAGGAAGCAGCCGAGGCGCATCGAATCAGCGCGGAAGGCCGGGTGCGCGGCAAACTGGCGCTCAGCCTCTGAGGCACCTGGGGCCCGGAGTGCGACGCCGCCTGCGCCTGCTCGAAGGGGACACTTTCGGCGTGGCCATGTGATTCGTCGGGGCAGCCCTCCTCCCCGACCTCGTACTCCTCCCCCTGTACCCGGTGACCGACCGGGCGGCGCAGGCCCTGTTCAGCCGGGCCTCGACGACGAGGGGCCCGTACCGCGGGTGAACGTGAACCACGTCCGCGTGCACGCCTTCGTCTCCGGTGTCCTGCTGCTGGTCTGGTGGCCGCTGGGCTCAGCGCCAGGCTTGCAGCGAGACGAAGTGACGGCCTCCGGCGGTGGTCCACCGATCGGCCTCGGTCCATCCCGACGAGGCCGCGTGGCGGGTCAGGGCGGCGGTGCCGACCAGGGCCCACGGGAAGACGGCGCTCACGGGCCGTTGCCCGGCGTGGATCCGGGCGCGGCGGCGTTCGTCCACGTCAGTGGCGGCGGTCTCCACCAGGAGGAGGCCTTCCCAGTGGACCAGGTCTCGCACCCGGCGCAGCAGCCGTCGGGGGTCACCGCCGATACCGATGTTCCCGTCGATCAGCAGTACCGTCCCCCACCGGCCCTCGCCGGGGAGCGGATCGAATACGGACCGGCTCAAGGCCGGGCCGCCCCGGCACACCGTCGTGATCACGGCCGAGGGACAGACGTCGATGCCGAGCACCTGGCGCCCCCGTGCCGTCAACGCCTCGACCAGCCGACCCGCCCCGCATCCGATGTCCAGCACCCGGCCGGCGCACCGGCGCAGCACCGTCCCGTCGCCCTCGTCTGCCCGGGCGCACCACCGTTGCAGGTCCAGAGGGAAGCACCAGCCCTCCGCGTCGCACAGGGTCAGGGTGCACTGCGGGGTGTGGATCGCCCGCACGTAGGAGCCGCTGCTCCAGGCCCGGCGTTCAGGAGCGGTCATTTCCGATGTTTCGCCACAGACTCCGCCCGCTGTGCGCGCCTGGCCGCTGATTCCCCCGAACGGCCTCGCGCCGCACCATACGGAGCGAGGGGACGGCCGGGGCGCAGCCCGTCTTTCCCATCAGGGCATCCTGGGGCGGTGTCTTCGATATCAGCGCAGCCTCAACACTCGTTCCCCGATGGGCGGATGGTCGTGTGTGGTGACGACGGTCTGGCCCGTCGTCTGGCCTCAGAACTCAGGGACGTATACATGGAACGGGTGACGCTCGTGGCGCCCGCCGCCCGTGCCATACCGCCCACTGTGAGCGGTGCTCCTGGCACGCCGGGACGGGGGCGGTTCGAGCGGATTCCCCGCACGCGGGCCCGGAACGCCGGCGGGGAGCGCACAGCCGTGAGGGAGTTGCGGGTGCTGAATGCTGCGGAGCCGGATGAGGAGGTGCTGGCCGCGGCGGGGGTGGCCAGGGCCGCCGCCCTGGCACTCGTCTACGAGGACGACGACACGAACGTCCGGGCCGCCCTGGTTGCCCGGCGCCTGAACCCGAGACTGCGGCTGGTGATCCGGCTCTACAACCGCAAGCTCGGCCAGCACCTGGAAGAACTCCTCGACCAGGCCGCGCTGGTGGCGGAGCCCGGAATCGACCTGCGCGAGCTGGACTCCTCCACGACCGTGCTCTCGGACGCCGACACGGCCGCCCCCGCTCTGGCGGCCAGCGCCGTCGCGGGCACCAGCAAGGTGGTCCAGGCCGACGGTCTGCTGCTGCGCGCGGTGGAGCGCACTCCGCGGGGAAGGGGAGAGGTCGCCGATCCGGGACTGTGCACCCTGGCGTTGCTGTCCGCGACGACCAGCGACCCGGCCGGCGCGGAGGGCGCGGAATCCAGCGGGGACCGCGGTCCGCAGCTGCTCCCGGACGACCGGGCCGTGGCCGCGGCCACGGGGCGCGGCATCGTGGCCCTCGAGGCGGTCGTGCACACCGGCGCCAACCGATCCGCGCAACGGCTTGGCGCCGGGGCCCTCCCCGTGGCTTCCCTGTTCTCACTTCGGCTCCGGTGGTCCCTGGCCGGCATGGTGGCCGCTGTCACCGCACTCGCGGTGGCGTCCTGGCTGACGACGGGCGACCACCCCCTGCACGCCGCCTACATCACGCTGCTCGACATCTTCGCGATCAACGACCCCGCAGTGGACGACCCCACCCAACGCCAAGTCCTCCAGATCCTGGCCGGGTTCGTGGGGCTGCTCCTGCTGCCGGTCCTGGTGGCCGCCGCCCTGGAAGCGCTCGGCGCGTTCCGCACGGCGACGGTCCTGCGGCGGCCGCCGCGCGGGCTGTCGGGCCACGTAGTCCTGCTGGGGCTCGGCAAGATCGGTGCACGGGTACTGGCCCGGCTGCAGGAGCTGGACATCCCGGTGGTGTGCATGGAGTCCGACCCCGATGCACGAGGCCTGGCCCTGGCCCGCCGGCTACGCGTGCCGGTGGTCATGGGTGACGTGACCGACGAAGGAGTGCTGGAGGCCGCACGCATCCACCGGGCACACTCGCTCCTCGCCCTGACCAGCTCCGATACCACCAACCTGGAAGCCACCCTGTACGCCCGCGCCGTCAAGCCCGACCTGCGGGCCGTAGTACGGCTCTTCGACGACGACTTCGCCACCGCCGTCTACCGCACTCTGCGCGCCGCCCACCCGGCCGCCCTGACCCGTAGCCGCAGCGTCACCCACCTCGCAGCTCCCGCCTTCGCCGGCGCGATGATGGGCCGCCAGGTGCTGGGCGCCATCCCGGTGGAGCGTCGCGTCCTGGTCTTCGCCGCCCTGGACGTGGCCGGGCACCCGCACCTGGAGGGCAGGACCATCGCCGAGTCCTTCCGCCCGGGTGGATGGCGGGTGATCGCCCTGGACACAGCGGCTCCAGAGGACCGGCGCCCCGACCTGGCCTCCGCGCCGGGCGCTGGGCCCTCCCGTCGCCCCGGACTGGTGTGGAAGCTGCACCCCGGTTACGTCCTCAAGCCCGAAGATCGCATAGTCGTGGCCGCCACCCGCCGGGGCCTGGCCGAACTCCTCGGCCGTCGGGGGTAGCAGGCACCGGGGACATAGCCCCATCGGTGATGCCGAACGCCTGGTTATCCGGATGTCCGCTCCCCCGGCTACCAAGTGGAGGCCGCGACGGCCGACGGCGGCTCGGCCACCATCTCCCGCGGCGTCAGGCTCCTGGTCGACCTGCGGCTGGACGAGGTGGAGGGACATGTGGACCGCACCGGATCGATATGCGCCGACGTGCACGTCCTGGCCGCCACCGGACCGCTGCACGGCAAGCCCGCCACAACCCACTGGCTCACGGCCGCCCACCTGGCGGCCGCACACCCCGAAGTCGCTGTCGACCCGGACCTGATCTCCATCCGGTCCGGACGGTGTGAACGTGCGCCCGAGTCACCTCGGAGATGGACTTCAACACCGACAACATCGCCTTCGACCTCACCACCGACGAACCGCTGGCCCGATCAAGACCCGCCAATTCACCAGCTTCAGCGCCGCCGCCAAATAGGACGTCGGCAGCCGCGTCTGGCTCGGCGTGCACTACCCGTGGGACGCCACCGACGGCCTCATCCTCGGCGACAAGGTTGCGAACCAGGTGTTCACCACCAAGCTCCGCACCCTGTGACGTGAACGGAGGGCGGGAGGTCCTGTACCCCCGCCCCACCGTATGGAAGCCTGGGGCGCCACCACCCGTTCCCTCCCTCCAGGAGACATGCCATGCCCCGACCCTCCTCCACCGGGCCGGTGTCGCCTCTCCTCGTGTTCGGCGCGACCCTGTCGGCGGCGGGTGCCTTCCTCTACCTGCACCCCGGCCCCGGACTGCCGCTGCTCGCCCTCGGTTCGCTCGCCCTGGCGGCTGCGGCCGCGGTCTGGTTCTCCTCCCGGCAGCACTGATCTCCTGGGCCGCCGACGACGTAGGCCTTTCGTCATCGGGAACGACCTGGCCCCGGGACCATGGATCCCGTTGGATGCGGGGAACGATTCCACATGGAGAAGGACCGGCAATGAAGGAGACGAAACGGCGCCGCATGGCGCTCGCCCGGGACTGATCCCGGCGGTGCTGGTATTGGGCGCCGAGCTGCACTGGTTCCAGCCGTGGAAACTGTGGCAGAACAGCACTGTCCGCGAGACACTGCTGGCCACCGCCCAGACGTCGTCGACCTCGCCATCCTGCCCCTCCCCCACCCCCGCGGAACCGAAGACCGTCGCCAAGGGCACGTTCATCAGACATGAGCACTCCACCACCGGCACCGTGAAGGTGATCCGGCCGGGCAGTAGCGCGTCCCCCCGTGGACTGATCTTGTCGCTGTCCACCATCGGCACACACTGCCAGTGACCGACAGTCTTCACGGGCTCTTGATGCCGATGTCTGTGAAGCACGGGGCACGTGGCACGCTGGTCCGCGTCAAGAAAGCGTCAGGGGCGTGTCAGAACCGGGGGAAGTACGTGACGGAGCGAACGTCAGCAGGGGATCATCTGGCGGGGTATGCCGACATCGTCGCCGCGGCCTGCACCACTGGACGCCGACTCCACCGGGATGAACTGGACTCCCGCCGCACCGAGGGAGAACGTGCGGCAGAGGCCGGTCTCCCGTTGCGAGGGCTGATTCGGGACCATCTCGCCGCGGCACAGACCCTGCGGCCCACACCTACCTCGCCAGGTCCGCTGCTGGCCGTGGTGGAGCAGGCCGTCGACGCCTTCGTAGAGGGCTACGAACGTGCCCAGCAGCAGGCGGTCCGCCAGGAGGAGGCCGCGCGCCGCGAGTTCATCGACGACCTGCTCTACGCCGGCAGCGATCTCGGCCGCCTCGCGGAGCGGGCAGAGCGGTTCGGGCTGCGCCTATCGCGGACCCACGCGGTGGCCGTCTCGGCCGGGCCCGAGCCGTACGGTGACGGCTTCCGGGTCGCCCGGAGCATCGAGATGGCGGTCCTGACTCGCTTCCCGGGGCGACAGATCCTTCTGACCACGAGGCAGGGCCGACTGATCTGCGTGGCCCCCGGGGACCAGCCCGACGTCCTGGCCTTCTTCGCCAAGCATGCGCACGCGGCCACCGACGGCGGCAAGGTCGCCGTCGGCCGTCCCCACCCGGGCCCCGGCGGAGTCGTCCACTCCTACGAGGAAGCCCTTGGCGCCCTCGACCTCGCCGAGCGAATGAACTTCGACGGGCCTGTACTGCACGCCGCCGACCTGCTCGTGTACCCCGTCCTGACACGTGACCGGCAGGCCATGGCCGACCTGGTGGAAAGCACCCTCGGCCCCCTGCGCTCGGCGCGGGGCGGCGCTCGGCCACTCATCGAAACGCTCACCGCCTACTTCGACAGCGGTTGCGTGGCCGCAGAAGCCGCTCGCCGCCTGTCGCTGAGTGTGCGGGCGTTCACCTACCGGCTGGAGCGCATCCACACCTTGACGGCGGCCGACCCGGCCGACCCGCTGAACCGATACACCCTCCAGACCGCCGTGATCGGTGCTCGTCTCCTCGGCTGGCCGACCGACGATTCCTGAGCTACGCCAGGGCGAAGTAGCGCAGCCACAGGTAGCCGGCGGACACCGCAACCGTCACCACGGTCACGACGAGGCCGTACTTGGTGAACTCCCAGAAGCTGATCGGGTGGCGGTTGCGCTCGGCGATGCCGAGGACGACGACGTTGGCGGAGGCGCCGATGGCGGTGGCGTTACCGCCGAGGTCGGCGCCGAGAGCCAGAGCCCACCACATCACGTGGTCCGGGTCGCCCCCCATGTCGCCCACGAGCTGGCTGGTGATCGGGGCCATGGTGGCCACATAGGGGATGTTGTCGACTATCCCGGAGAGCACCGCGGAGCCTCCCAGCAGCAGCATGGAGCCGCCGAGTTCGTCCCCGCCGATCGCGTCCGCGAGCGAGCCGGCCAGATCACCGATGACTCCGGTCTCGATGAGGGCGCCGACCATGACGAACAGGCCCGCGAAGAAGGCCAGGGTGGGCCACTCCACCTCACCGAGCACCTCTCCGGTCTCCACCTTCGAGATCGCGATGAGCAGGCCCGCGCCGAGGAGGGCGACGACGCTCGGCTCGTAGTGGAGCACGGGGTGCAGGACGAAGCCGGCGACGACCAGTGCGAGGACGCCCAGCCCCTGGGCCAGGAGCCGGGGATCGGTGATCGCCTCGCGCTCGCGCAGTTCCATGATCTCCGCGGCGCGCTTCTCGTCGTATACGAAGTGCCTGGCGAACATCACACGGCACATCAGCACGAGGACGGCCACCAGGACGACGCACAGCGGTGCGAGGTGGACCAGGAAGTCGTTGAACGTCAACCCTGCCCTGCTGGCGATGATGATGTTCGGCGGGTCACCCACGAGCGTGGCCGTGCCGCCGATGTTCGAGGCCAGTACCTCGGCGATCAGGAAGGGCACGGGGGACAGCCGCAGCCGGTCGCAGACCAGCAGTGTCACCGGTGCGACGAGCAGCACGGTGGTGACGTTGTCCAGCAGCGCCGAAGCCACCGCCGTGATGACGATCAACATGGCCATCACCCGGAACGGCCGGGCCTTGGCCTTCTTCACCGACCAGATCGCCAGGTACTCGAAGAGCCCGGTCCGCCTGAGCACGCCGACGATCATCATCATGCCCATGAGCAGGAAGATGACGTTCCAGTCGATGCCCGTCTCATCGGAATGGAAGGCGGCGCCGTCGTCGGTGGCACCGAGGGCGAGCATCAGACCGGCCCCGCCCAGAGCTGCCGCGACGCGGTGCACTTTCTCGCTGATGATGAGGACGTAGGCGCCGGCGAAGACGACGACGGCGGCCCAGCTGTGCCAATCGCTCACGCCCGGCCACCCGCCTCGAGGAAGTGCCTCGTCAGGGCCGCGGCCGTGACGACCCCGACGAGGCGTACCTGGTCGGCTCTGCCTCCGTGTTCGATCACGGCGACGAGGGGGACGTGCGCGCGGGCCATGACGGCCGCGATCTGGAGCACCACTGCGTCCGGGCCGACGTAGGGAGGCTTGAAGGTCCGCCGGGGGAGCCACTCGGAGACCGTCATGCCATCGAGTCCCTCGGTGAGCGCGTCCGCGTGCCGGTCGTCGATCACGGCGGCGAGCAGCGGATCCTCCATCACGTACTCGGGCACCAGTTGCCGTACCAACTGCGAACCGGGCACGACGGCGTACGGAACGCCGTCGGCGTCGAGCACCAGGAGAGCGGCCAAGTCCTTCTCGGCCAGGAGCCTCACGGCATCGATCGCGGGGTCGTCAGTGGTCACATGGGGGTAGGGCTCGGCGAGATCACGGGCTGGCACGGTGCTTCTCCTGATCGGTTGTGTCGCGCGGGACGGTGAGTCGGGTCTGGTCTCGGTGGTCGTCGTCGGACGGGATGCCCGCGAGGTCGTCGACGTGGAAGAGCCGGGCGATGGGCACGTCGGTGCTGCTGTGGGCGATGATCGAGAACGCGATGCAGACGGCGATGAGTGTGTAGGCCATCTCGCCCTGCGGGATCCCGGCCTGGAGTACGAGGAGGCCGTAGACGACCGAGGCGAAGCCCTTGGGTCCGAACCAGGCGGCGACCAGCTTCTCGCGCCGCTCGATGCGCGCGCCCAACAGTGACACGAGCAGCGACGCCGGACGGATCAGCACGATGGCAAGGACCACCGCCACGTATCCGCCCATCGAGAGGTCCCCGAACAGGGCGGGGGTCAGCAGGGCGCCGAAGACCAGCAGGGCTGCGAACTTGGCGAGTTCCGCGAGCGCCTCGCCCAGCGGCTCGAAGGCCGACTTCGACTCGGGCGAGACCGAGGCGAGCACCGCGCCGGCGGAGAACGCCGCAAGGTAGGGGTTGGCGTGGGTCAGGTGGCACGCCGCGTAGAGGATGATCCCGGTCGCCAGGGGCAGGAGGGGCTGGAGCTTCGGTTCGGCCCCGAGGAGGTGCAGGCGCACCAGTCCCGCGACGGCGAGCGGAAGCACGGTTCCGAGAACGAGGCCCAGGGCGAGTTCGAGTGCGATCTCACCCACCGACGACTGCGCCTGCCCTGAGGTGGGGCCTGCGGCGGCGATCAGGATGAGCACGACGGGCAGGGCCAGGCCGTCGTTGATGCCGCTCTCCACGTTCAGCAGCTGGCGCAACTTGGCCGGCACTTCCTTGCGCCCCACGATCGCCGAGGCGAACACGGGGTCGGTGGGGGCCAGGACGGCGCCGACGAGGAACGAGGTCGTCCAGTCCAGGCCGACCAGGTAGTGGGTGACCAGCGCCATCCCTGCCATCGCCAGTGGCATCCCCAGCCCCAGCGCCCGCGCGGGGTTCCTCCAGTTCCGGCGCAAGGTGGGGAAGGCCACGTGCATGCCGTCCGTGAACAGCACGGCGAACAGAGCCAGATCGGCCGTCACGCCCACGATCTCGCTGTCGGACGTGATGTGGATGAGCCCGAGGAATCCGTCGCTGACCAATGCCCCGCCCAGTAGGAAGAGCAGAGAGGTCGACAGCACCGTGCGGGCGGCCAGCCCGGACAGCAGCACCGCGACGAGCAGAGCTATGCCGAAGACAACGACGAGCACCATGATGTGAAGCCCCGATCTACGAAGAGAGTCGTCCCCTGTTCGCCGACCAGGCTTCCCGGCACACCACTGGCCACCTTATCCGTTCCATACGACTCTTTAACGCGTCCCTGACAGAAACGTGATCTTCGTTTCCCTGCCGGAGTCCGGCATGTACGACGTGATGCATCAGCGTCTAGTCTGGGCGCGCACCCAGAGAGGTACGAATGAATGGAAACCCGGCGTACCACGCCCTAGTCCTGGCTGCCGCGACATTGTTCCTGCTCCCGCTTCCGGTGGCGATCCTCGCCGGGTGGACTCCTCCGCGTCTCGGCGACCGCCCGATCGCGCTCCCGTACGCGTGGGCAGCACTCTGCCTTTATGCCCTGGTGCCCCTCAACGCGATCCCCCGCATGCTGAGCGCCTCGCCCACGGTGGTGATGCTCTGTTCCGGGGCCGGCCCGCTGTTCAGCCTCGCGGCCGCAGCCTGCCTCGTACGGTCGTACAGGTCGGCGCGGCGCACCCGACCTCTCAAGACCGAAAGCTGATCCCGATGCCGGACACCAGAATCCTCACCCGTCTACAGAGGCACGTCACCGAGTTCCGCATGGCAGTCTCGGCCGTCTGGGCCGGTGCCGCGTTCGCGGTGACCGGTGGCTTCCTTTACGCCTGCCACATCCGCGGCTTCCCCGAGCTGGTGATCGGCTTGTCCCTCCTCACGACCGGTCTCGTCATGCTGGGGTCGGGCACCGTGAAGCGCTGAGTTCTCAGCCCCATCGTCGGGGCGGCACCTCGTCCAAGCGCACGAAGGGTATCTTCCGTCCGGCTTCCTGGAAGGTGCCCGATGCATCCGAGGGGGCGTCCAGTGCGAGATAGCGGCAGAGGGCGCGCGCCGCCCTCGGGTGCCGGGCAGCGTATGCGGCCATCACCTCGCCGCCTTCTTCGGCGGAGAGGAAGTGGGCGTTGACCGCATGGAATCTCCGTCCGACCTGGATGGTGACCTTGGGGATGTGCCGCAAGTTTCTGTACCACTGTGCGGTGGTCCCGAATCCCGAGGCCACGGTCCAGGTCCCACGGACCGGATCATGGGCCACCACTTCCAAGCACACCTCGCGGGCCTGTCCGGACAGGCGCCCCGTGTGCTGTAGGAGAAGCATCCTCTTGCCGAAGAGCGGACCAAGGCCTATCCGGTAGAAACCGATCGGGAGCCGGGCAAATGTGCGGAGCCAGCCCGTGGGCGGCTCGGGGCGGGAACGGCTGCGCGACATCACCACGGGGCCCCCGGGTTCCACGTCCCGAGCCTGAAGGCAGCTGGTGGGTAACGGTCACATCGCAATATGATGCGCTGAGTAAACTTTTGCATAGTCTAAACGTGGCACGTGGCGAGGTACAGATCAACAGCCGAGTTCGTGTCGATCGAAATGGACGGGTGCAGCCTTCGGCCGCGCCGACGAGGACCCGGGAGTGCGACGTGGATTTCCATCGTTCCGGGAGCCTCCCGGCCAGACCCGCGCTGCTCGCGATCCCCTTCGTGGTGATGGCCGTTGTCGCGGCGACCGACGTCACAGCCGGGCCGGGTGTCGGCCTTTTGCCCTTGGTCTCCCTGGGGCCGGCCTTCGCCGGCCTGGCCGGAGGATGGCGCCGGACGGCCGCCGTAGGAGTGGTGGCGATGGCATTGTGCTGTGCGCTCGGCCTGTACGACGGCCTGTTCCAGAACCGCCGCGGGTACACCGCCCTGGCGGCGGTGGCGGGGGTGACGATCGCCGGGGTGACCGCTGCGGTGGTGCGCGGGCGTCAGGAGCGGGAGCTGGCGAACGTCCGCACGATCGCGGAAGCGGCGCAGCGGGTCCTGCTGCGACCGGTGCCGCGCAGCGCGGGGCATCTGCGCGCCGCGGTCTCATACACCTCGGCCGTTGCGGAGGCTCGGATCGGTGGGGACCTGTACGAGGTGGTGCCTGTCCCAGGGGGTGTGCGGGTGATCATCGGGGACGTGCAGGGCAAGGGGCTGGAAGCGGTCGAGACCGCCGCCACCGTATTGGGCGCCTTCCGGGAGGCCGCCCACGACGAAGCCGGGCTGCCCGGCGTCGGGGCCAGGTTGGAGCGCACCGTCCAGCGCTCACTGGAGGGCGACGGCGAGAAGTTCGTGACTGCCCTGCTGGCCGAAATCACGGAGGCGGGAGGCGTCGTCTTCCTCAACTACGGTCACCCGCCCGCCATGCTCATCCGGCCCGGACACCCGGCCGCCTTCCCCGAGCCCCGTCAGCCCGCTCCCCCCCTCGGCCTGACCTGGGGCAACGCCGAGAGCCCCGAACTCTACGGCGTCGACTTCGGCCCCGGAGACCAACTGCTCCTGTACACGGACGGTGTCTCCGAGGCGCGAAACGCCCAGGGGGCCTTTTATCCCTTGGGCGAGCGGGGCGGCATCCTGTCGGACCCCGACCCCCAGCTCGCGCTGGACGCCCTGCGCGAGGATGTCGTGGCGTACGTCGGTGCACCTCTCCACGACGACGCGGCCATGCTGCTGCTGCGCTGTCGGCAGACCGCCGAACCGACGCGTCGAGCCGTCACGTCACCGGCCCCGGCCTGAGGGCCTCCGCCGGATGCGCCGGCGGCGGGCCTGCCCGAGGAGCGCCGTCACGGCGGCGAAAGCCAGGATGATGAGGACGACCGATAGCCAGAACCACCCCTGCACTACCGCGCTCACCTCCCGGTTTCCGGTTCGCCGCGTCCGAAGGCTCACACCAGTACGGAGGAAAGCTCCCTACAGGCATGCTGGGCGTCCCGGCACCTCTCCGCACAGACAAGGCAGTGGAGGTGGTCCTTCGCCTGAGCGACACAGCGGTCCGCGCACTGCGAGCAGGCCGTGGTGCAGGCCTGGAGCAGGCCGCGCCGGAGGACGCCGTCGGAGGAGGTCCGCCGGGACAGCACCGTGGACGTCACGGCGCACAGGTCCGCGCAGTCCATGGCCGCGGTGATGCACGGCGTGAGATCGTCACCGACCTCCGCGAGACATGCGTCGGCACACACGGTGCACGCTTGGCCACACAGCAGACACGCCTCGATGCAATGGGCCAGTTTTTCCTTCTCGGAGGCCTCCGCCCGCACCGGATGAGTGTCCAGCATTGCGAACACTGTGGTGTCCATCTTCGCTCGCCTCGGATCACCGGCTCGAAGAGAGATCCCTTCACCCAGCAACTTGCCGCAACGAGGCGTTTTAAACCTCTGTCCCGATGACCGTCCCCAAGCCCTGAGGCTGCTGGACGGGCCCGGGTTCCGACCTGTTAACGTCGGTGCAGAGGGGGTGAGCGGCAACGGGAAAGGTACTTTTGTGCGCCGCTGTCGCAGTGGCCGCGCTGGCCCTCCGGAGCGCCGTCACCGACCTCAGGATCGCCGGACGCAGGCGATCACACCGGCATCGCCACGCGGTACGGCTCGCGATCACGGCCGTCGCCGTCACCGCCGTCATGATGGCTCTCCTCAGCCGGCTGGCGGGCTCGGGGGTCTGACCCATGGGGATCCCTTACACGGCTTCGCCCTGTCGGCCGGTCTGGCCACAGGAGCGATCTGCCGTCAGTGACACGGCGCCGGGTGTGGTGGCTGCCTGGGTACACGTTCCCTACCCCTCGCTTCGCCGCTGGGCGGGTTCGCTCCATCCCAGCGGGAAGAGGGAGCCCTCCGCGTCGTGCACCGCAGGCTCCCCGCCGGCCGCGTTGAACGCGGTGAGGGCTCCAACCAGCGCAGCCCGCTGGCCCGGATCGATGCGTGCGGCGATGGCCGCGATCTCTTCCCGGCGCCGGGCCGTAACTTCTTCCACGAGCCGCAGTCCGCTCGGCGTGACCGTCAGTATCGTCTCCCGGCGGTTCTCCGGATTGGGCTTTCTGTCGGCAAGTCCGGCGGTGATCAGGCGGTCGACCATGCGCATCGCCGTCGACGGATTGACCCCCAGGGCTTCGGCTAGCACCACCAGCTTTGCCGCGCCGCGGGTGGCGAGCACCACCAGCATCCGGAACTGCGCGAGCGTGACCTTGTCCTCGGCGGCCGCGAGCGAGCGGGCGGAGACCGCTACGAGGAGGCGGGAAGCGGTCAGGAGCGCGCGGGTCACGTCGTCCACGTCGCTGGTGTCGTCCACACCGGACGGGGAAGCCGCGGCGTGCGGGAGATCGGTCATACCCCCTTTCTACCGCCTGTGCTCGCCTCCGCGTTGATCCGGTCCCGTCGAAGGCTGCGGAACGGGGTGCAGAGCACGCAGGGCGCCCTGGTGGGTGAGCCACCCGATGAGGATTCCTGTGTCAGGATCCAGGACCGGAAGGCCTGACCCCGGCGCCGAGACGAGGTGGTGGAGGGCCGTACCCAGGCGCATGTCCGACGTGAGCGGCTGCGGCAGCTCGGCCAGGTCCGCAGCGGTCCTCGGCGCCCCGTCCGCGTCTTCGGGTGCCTCGGCGAGCACCTCGGCGACCGCTTGGGCGGTGAGGATTCCGCGAAAGCCTCCCTCGGCATCGGCCACGGGCAGGACTCCGTGGGGAGAGAAGGACAGGAATTCCGCCGCGTCGGCCAGGCCACATGCGGCCGCAAGCGGGTCCGGGGCTTTCTCCATCACCTCGCTGAGTCTCTGACCGCCCAGCGGTGCGTCCGGCGATGGCGCGTCCAGGTCGATGCCCCGGCGCCGGAGCTTGAGCGTGTAGATCGTGTCGCGGGACAGCAGCTTGCTGGTCAGCGTCGCGAGGACGATGGCGAGCATCAGCGGCAGGATGATCGAGTACTCGCCGGTGAGCTCGAAGAGAATCACCACGGCCGTGATCGGGGCGCGGGAAGCTCCCGCGAACACGGCGCCCATCCCCACCAGCGCGTAGGCGCCCGCGTCGCCTGCGGTCCCGGGGATCAGGTGCTGCAGGCCCGCACCGTACGCCGAGCCGAGCATGGCTCCCATGAACAGGCTGGGAGCGAAGACTCCGCCCGAGCCGCCGATGCCGATGGTCAGGCTGGTGGCGAGGATCTTGCCGGCCAGGAGGAGTAGCAGGAACAGCGCGGTGTACTCGCCCTGCGCCGCGTTCTGCAGTACCGGGTAGCCGACGCCGTACATCTCCGGGAGCGCCAGCAGCAGTAGGCCCAGCAGCACACCGCCGACGGCCGGACGCAGCCACTCCGGTCCGCGCCAGGCCCAGTCGCAGGCGTCCTCGATCGTGTAGAGGATCCGGGTGAACCCTACGCCGACCGCGCCCGCCACGATTCCGAGGACCGCGAACAGCCCGTACTCGGCAAGGTGCTCGACGTGGAAGGACGGCAGGCTGAGGAAGGCCACGTCCCCGAATGCCGCGCGCCCGATGATGCTCGCCGAGACACTGGACAGGACCAGCGCGCCGAACGACTCGATGGCGAAGTCCCGCAGGATCAGCTCCATCGCGAAGAAGACGCCCGCCAGCGGGGCGTTGAACGTGGCCGCGATGCCACCGGCCGCGCCGCAGGCGACCAGTAGCTTCATCCGCCCCTCGCCCACCCGGGCCAGACGGCCGAGGGTGGAGCCGAGTGCGGAGCCGATCTGGACGATCGGTCCCTCGCGACCTACGGACCCGCCCGAACCGATGGTCAGCGCCGAGGCGAGACCCTTGACCACCGACACGTTGGGACTGATTCGTCCACCGCGCCGGGCGACGGCCAGCATGACCTCGGGCACTCCGTGTCCCCGGGCCTCCTTGGCGAACCGGTCCACCAGCGGCCCGTAGAGCAGACCTCCGACGACCGGGGTGAGCAGCACGAAGAAAGGGCCGAGCCACGGCACGTAAGGGTTCGCCGCATGTCCCGCACCGGCGTAGTCCTCCTGTCCGGTGAACAGCCAGGTGAACGATTTGATCAGCCAGCGGAAGACGATGGAGCCCAGACCGGAGCCCACGCCTACGAGAACAGCCAGGGCGGCGAGGCCCCACTGGGCTTCACGTGCCGCAGCGAACCCGGGCCACCTCACCCCGGGAACCCGCCCCGCGGCAAAGCGTCCGCCGCCTTCCTGGTCTGCTGCGCTGCTACTCATCGGTATCCGTCGTCCCATCATTTTTGCATTATGCAAATGATGTCAAGCGCTCCGCACTCGAGCCCAGCATCCGGACGGATGCGGCCGCATCTGACCGCCCAGTCGCTAACGAAACCCTCAGGTCACCGACAAATCCATAACGTTAAAGTAGCAAATTTGGCACAGGGCAAAGACGTTATATTTTCGTTACAAACTGAAGGGGCAGGTGAAAATATGGCGATTTTCCCTATGGAAATGGTCTCGCTGTCCATGTCTCGCGCCTCCAGATAGGCCCGCTTCAGTACCACAAGTGGCCCATCTGCCGTAACCCCTTAGCTCCGTGCAATTTGCCCCATCTCTGGGTAACTTCGGCCCGCATGACTGCCCATGCAGAACTGGCCCGATACAGAAAGCACCTCTCGTCCGCTCCGACCGCCTCGACGATGCGCATCGACCGCCCCCGCCCC
Source organism: Streptomyces sp. NPDC051563 (assembly GCF_044454225.1). Classification (NCBI taxonomy): domain Bacteria; kingdom Bacillati; phylum Actinomycetota; class Actinomycetes; order Kitasatosporales; family Streptomycetaceae; genus Streptomyces; species Streptomyces sp. NPDC051563. The sequence goes on along the minus strand of NZ_JBITDL010000015.1, from coordinate 160,685 downwards.
GGGGACGGTCCACTGCTGTGGCGCCTCGCCCGCGACTCCAGGACGCTCGATCTCAACTCGGCCTACAGCTATCTCCTCTGGTGCCGTGACTTCGCCGGCACGTCTGCTGTGGCCCGCGACTCCGCCGGACGGGTCGTCGGGTTCGTCAGCGGGTACCTCCGGCCTGACACTCCCGGAACACTGCTCGTCTGGCAGATCGCCGTCGACGAATCCGTCCGCGGTCTGGGAGTCGCTGGAGCGCTGCTCGACGGCCTCTCCGCTCACGTCGCAGCGGAACACGGACTGAACCACCTGGAAACCACCATCTCGCCCACGAACCACGCTTCAGAACGGCTGTTCGCCTCGTACGCCGAGCGGCACGGCGCCACGCTCACGCGTGAAGTGCTCTTCAGGACGGATGAGTTCCCCGAGTCCGGGCACGACACCGAGGTCCTCCACCGCATCGGACCGCTCCACTTCTGACCCGCTGGCCGCCGCAAGAGCGCCGGGACCGATGCCGCCGGCCCGCAGCCCAAACCCCCCATGCTGACTGGAGAGTTGCCTTGACCATGACCGAGCCGGTCCTGTCCGTCTTCGAGACCGTCGAGTCCGAGGTGCGCAGCTATTGCCGTGCCTGGCCCGCCGTCTTCGAGCGCGCCACGGGAAGCCGGTTGTACGACGAACGCGGCTCCGGCTACCTGGACTTCTTCGCGGGCGCCGGGTCCCTGAACTACGGCCACAACAACCCCGTCCTGAAGCGGGCCCTGCTCGACTACCTGGAGCGGGACGGCATCACGCACGGGCTCGACATGTCGACGACCGCCAAACGAGCCTTCCTGGAGACCTTCCGTTCCCACGTCCTCGAACCCCGCGCACTGAACTACAAGGTGATGTTCCCGGGTCCCACCGGGACCAACGCCGTCGAAGCGGCCCTCAAGCTGGCGCGGAAGGCCAAGGGTCGCGAGTCGGTCGTGTCCTTCACCAACGCCTTCCACGGCATGTCGCTCGGCTCCCTCGCCGTCACGGGCAACGCCTTCAAACGGGCCGGCGCCGGCATCCCCCTGGTCCACAGCACTCCCATGCCCTTCGACAACTACCTCGGCGGCAGGGTCCCCGACTTCCTCTGGTTCGAGCGGCTGCTGGAGGACCAGGGCTCCGGCCTCAACCACCCCGCTGCGGTCATCGTCGAGACGATCCAGGGCGAAGGCGGGATCAACGTGGCGCGCGCGGAATGGCTCCGCGCCCTCGCGGACCTGTGCCGGCGCCGCGACATGCTGCTGATCGTCGACGACGTACAGATGGGCTGCGGCCGGACCGGCGAGTTCTTCTCCTTCGAGGAAGCGGGCATCACCCCGGACATCGTCACGCTGTCGAAGTCCATCAGCGGCTACGGACTCCCCATGTCCCTGTGCCTGTTCAAGCCCGAACTGGATCTGTGGGAGCCGGGCGAGCACAACGGCACCTTCCGCGGCAACAACCCGGCCTTCGTCACCGCGACCGCGGCCCTGGAGACGTACTGGAGCGACGGCGCCCTGCGCGAGCGGACCCTGGTCCAGGGAGGACGCGTCGAGAGCGCGCTGCGCGAGCTGTGCGCCGAACACGGCCGGCTCGGGGCGACGTACCGCGGCCGCGGAATGGCGTGGGGCATCGAGTTCACCCACAGGGAACGCGCCGCGGCGGTGTGCCGCAGGGCCTTCGAACACGGCCTGCTCGTCGAGACCTCCGGCCCCGAGGATGAAGTCGTGAAGCTGCTCCCGCCGCTCACCATCACCACCGACGAACTCGACGAAGGCCTCGGCATCCTCGCCCGCTCCGTCCGCGAAACCGCCTGACCAGCACCCCCCACACCACGAAGGGCACCACCATGATCGTCCGCTCGTTCCGGGACATCGAGGGAACCGACCGCCACGTCAGGGCGGCATCCGGCACCTGGGAGAGCAAGCGCATCGTCCTGGCCAGGGAAGGCGTCGGCTTCTCCCTGCACGAGACCGTCCTGTACGCAGGCACGGAGACGTCCATGTGGTACGCGAACCACGTGGAGGCCGTGGTCTGCACGCAGGGCGAGGCCGAGCTCACCGACGAGGAGACAGGCCTGACCTACACGATCACACCGGGAACCATGTACCTCCTCGACGGCCACGAGCGGCACACCCTGCGCGTCAAGCACGAGTTCCGCTGCCTGTGCGTCTTCAACCCGCCCGTCACCGGCCGCGAGGACCACGACGAGAACGGCGTGTACCCACTGCTCACCGAACCTGACGACAGCTGAGAGCGATGAGAGGAGAGGCAGGCACCACCATGACCAACGCATCGTCCCGCACCACGACCGACCTGTACCCGACCCGAGGTTCCGAGGAGGTGCTCATCGGCCGCAAGGACCCCGTCGTCTGGTCCGAGCCCGGCACGCCCGGACCGATGTGGGCCCACGAGCTGGAGAGCTACGAACGCGACGGCTTCCTGCCCGTCGACCAGCTCATCACGCCCGACGAAGTGGACCTCTACCGGGCCGAGATGGACCGGCTGCTCCGCGATCCCTCGACGCTGGCCGACGACCGGTCCATCGTGGAGCCGAAGTCCCGCGAGGTCCGCTCCGTCTTCGAGGTACACCGGATCAGCGAGGCGTTCGCGGCCCTCGCCGCCGATCCGCGCATCGTGGGCCGCGCGCGACAGATCCTGGGCTCCGAGGTGTACGTGCACCAGTCCCGGATCAACGTCAAGCCCGGTTTCGGCGCCAGCGGCTTCTACTGGCACTCCGACTTCGAAACCTGGCACGCCGAGGACGGCCTGCCGCACATGCGCACCGTGTCGGTGTCCATCGCCCTGACGCCGAACTACACCACCAACGGCGGCCTGATGATCATGCCCGGCTCCCACCGGAGCTTCCTGGGCTGCGCGGGTGCGACGCCGAAGGACAACTACAAGAAGTCCCTCCAGATGCAGGACGCCGGCACCCCGTCGCACGAGGCGCTGACCAAGTTCGCCTCGGCCTGCGGCATCAAGCTCTTCACCGGCAAGGCCGGCTCGGCCACCTGGTTCGACTGCAACGCGATGCACGGCTCGGGCGACAACATCACGCCCTACCCGCGCAGCAACGTGTTCCTCGTCTTCAACAGCGTCGAGAACCGCCCGTCGAAGCCCTTCGCCGCCCCGGTGCGCCGCCCCGGATACATCGCCTCGCAGGACTTCACCCCCGTGGGCTGACCGGCCCAACCGCCCGGTCCGGCACGAACCGGGCCGGCCGGTCCCGCTCCCGCTCGCCCGGCCACCGAAAGGAACGAGATGCCCCAGCACAAGGCCCTCTCCCGAAGAGGGTTCCTCTCCCGAACGACGCTGCTCGGGGGCGCTGTCCTGGCACCGGGACTGGTGAGCGCGTGCAGCCGCACCCAGGTAGGCACCGGAGCTCCCGCCGACGACGGGAAGCTGCTGGAGAAGCTCCGCGCGCAGGGGTACGTCCGCATCGGATTCGCGGGCGAGGCCCCGTACGGGTTCAAGGACGGCAACCAGCTGGCCGGTGAGGCACCCACGCTCCACCGGGAGATCTTCTCCGCCCTCGGGGTCGCCGACCTGCGCCCCACGCTCACCGACTTCGGCGCACTGATCCCCGGACTGCTGGCCGACCGCTTCGACGTCGTCAGCGCCGGCATGGCCATCACCCCCGAGCGCTGCGCCAAAGTCGCCTTCTCCGAGCCCGAGTTTGTCTCCCCCACGGCTCTGATGGTGCCCAAGGGCAACCCCAAGGGCCTCAGCGACCTGAAGTCGGTGGCCGCAAAAGGGGTCACCGTGGGGGTGCTGACCGCCGCCGTCGAGGCGACCTATGCCAAGGGGGCCGGTGTGGGCGCCTCCTCGGTCAAGTCCCTCGCGAAGCAACAGGACGGGCTCGACGCGCTGGTGGCCGGCCGGATCGACGCCCTGGCACTGACGGGCATCTCGCTGCGCTGGCTCGCCAGGGCCAACGCGGACGCACCGGTCGAGGTCCTGGAGCCGTTCGTGCCGGAGCTGAACGGCACACCTCAGTACAGCCCCGGCGGTGCGGTCTTCCGGCCCGGCTCAACGGCCCTGCGCGACGTGTTCAACAGCGAGCTGGCGAAGATCACCGGCGATCCGGACCGCTACGTGGCTCTGATCGGCCAGTACGGGTTCACCGCACGAGAGGTACCGCCGCCCACCTTGCGCACCGTCGACCTCTGCGCCGGCTGACGAGCACCGCACATGACCGACTTCTTCGAGGAATTCGTCCAGGCCCTGCCCAGCGTCGGCGAGGGCGTGGCGGTGACCCTCCTCGCCACCGCGCTCAGCGCGGCCGTGGCACTGATCGTGGCCTTCGCCTTCGGACTCCTGACGCGATCGTCGCGGCTGCTCGTGCGGGGACCGTCCCGGTTCGCCGTCGAGTTCTTCCGCGGCACGTCCCTGTACGTACAGCTGTTCTGGCTTTTCTTCGCCCTGCCCGTGCTCGGCTTCCGTCTGGAGCCCATGGCCTGCGCCGTCGTCGCCTTCGGGCTGAACTTCGGCGCGTACGGATCCGAAGTGGTCCGCGGCGCGCTTAAAGCCGTCCCCCGGACCCAGTGGGAGGCGGCTGTGGCCCTCGGGATGAGTCCGCGGCAGCGCATGGTCAGGGTCGTGATGCCCCAGGCATGGGTGCAGATGATCCCTCCGTTCGGGAATCTGCTCATCCAGCTGCTCAAGGCCACGCCCCTGCTGTCCCTGATCACCATCGCCGACCTCACCTTCGAGATGGACCAGCTGAGGTCCCTCACGGGCAGCACCGCCCAGGCATATCTCGCCGTCCTGGTGATCTACTACGCCATCGCCGCTGTACTCAACTCGTTTATGAGGGCGGCGGAATCAGCGGCGAAGACCCGGCTCGGCCAAGACCCGAGGGGTTCCTGATGTGGTCCTGGGAAACAGCCCGCGAGGGTCTGCCGGTGGTCCTGAGCGGCTTCGGGATCACGCTGCTCGCGACCGTTCTCGGCTCGGCCGTCGCGATGGTGCTGGGCCTGGTGATCGCCGTGGCACTGCGCACGCCGACGCGCTGGGTCACTCTGCCCCTGCGGGTCATCGCCGACTTCGTCCGATCGACGCCGCTGATGATCCAGCTGTTCGCCGCGTGGGTACTCGTCCCCGGACTGGACGCGCTGACGCTGGGCATCGCGGTGCTGGGCATCCACTACGCGGCGTACACCTCCGAGGTTTACCGCGCGGGAATCGACGCGGTGGGGAAGGGGCAGTGGGAGGCCTGCGTCGCCCTCTCGCTGCCGCGGCGGCGGGTGTGGTGGGCGGTGGTGCTGCCACAGGCAGTGCGCAACGTGCTGCCCGCACTGGGCAACTACATGATCTCCATGTTCAAGGAGACCCCTTTCCTGTCGGTGATCGCCGTCCAGGAGATGGTCCACCGGGCCAACGAATACGGCAGCGTCCACTTCGCCTACCTCGAAGCCTTCACTCTGGCCGCCCTCGTCTTCCTGCTCGCGAGCTACCCCACTTCCGTACTGATGAGACGACTGGAGAAGCGCCTTGCCCAGTGAGACCGAGACGGTGGGTTCGGAGATGGTCCGCTTCGAGGGCGTGGTCAAGCGCTTCGGCGGCCACACGGTGCTGGACGGGCTCGACCTGCGGGTCGGCCGCGGCGAGCGGGTGACCTTGATCGGGCCCAGCGGCTCGGGCAAGACCACCATCCTGCGCTTGCTCATGACCCTGGAGCGGGTCACGGAAGGCGCCATCCACGTCGACGGGCAGCCCTTCTCCCACATGCCGGCGGGCCGGGGCGGCTCCCTCGTACCCGCGGACGAGAAGTACCTCGCTGGACCGCGCCGGCGCATCGGCATGGTCTTCCAGCAGTTCAACCTCTTCCCGCACATGAAGGTGCTGGAGAACGTCATGGAGGCACCTGTCCACGTACTGGGTCTGAGCCGGGAAGAGGCCGCGGAGCGGGCACGGGAGCTCCTGGATCTGGTGGGACTCGACGACAAGCACGACGCACATCCCGTGCGGCTCTCCGGTGGGCAGCAGCAGCGGGTCGCCATCGCCCGCGCCTTGGCGATGCGGCCGGGCATCCTGCTGCTGGACGAGGTCACCTCGGCATTGGACCCCGAGCTGGTGGCCGGGGTCCTCGACGTCCTGAGGGACATCGCGCGGACCACCGACATCACCATGCTGTGCGTGACCCACGAGATGGGTTTCGCACGGGACATCTCGGACCGGGTCTTCATGTTCGATCACGGCCGAGTCCTGGAGTCGGGACCTCCGGAGCAGCTCTTCGAAGCTCCCGAACAGGAGCGGACCAGGACCTTCCTGGGTGCCGTCCGGTGAGCGTCGGTACACGACATCGCAATTACCCGGGTACACATTGAGACGCATCCCACTTTGCGAGTTCCATGCGCATGCTTTAGCAAAACCTGGGAAAAAACTCGGGGTTGCCGGGGGACCGGTGCTGACCAAACAGAAACAGAAGGCTGTTAGCTCTTGTCAACACAAAGAACCATCTATGCGGCGGGCACGTGGCGGACCGCCCTCTCCGGTGACAGCCGCGAGGTCTTCGATCCGGCGGACGGACTGCCCTTCGCCTTGGTCGCCGAAGGCGGGGCAGAGGACGCCGATGCCGCCGTGGCTTCGGCGCGTGCGGCCTTCGACGCCGGCGCCTGGCCGGACACTCCGGTCGCCGAGCGGGCCGCACTGTTGCGGCGGGTCGCCTCCCTGCTGATCAGGGACCGTGAGGAACTGGCGCTGCTGGAGAGCCGGGACGCGGGCAAGACCGCCGAGGAAGGACGCATCGACATCGACTGCGTTGCCGACGCCTTCCGCTACTTCGCCGATCTGGTTCTCGCGGAAGGCGCAGGGCGCGTCGTCGACGCCGGAACGGACACCGTGCACAGCGTGGTCGTGCACGAACCGGTCGGCGTCTGCGCACTGATCACTCCATGGAACTACCCTCTGCTGCAGGCAAGTTGGAAGATCGCTCCCGCGCTGGCCGCCGGCAACACCTTCGTCATCAAGCCGAGCGAGCTGACTCCGCTGACCACCGTCGCGCTCATCGCCCTGCTGACGGAGGCGGGACTCCCGCCCGGCGTCGCGAACATCGTCACCGGCGCGGGCCAGACCGTGGGCGCCCGCCTGGCCGAGCATCCGGACGTGGACCTCGTCTCGTTCACCGGCGGCCTCGCCAGTGGGATCAAGGTGGCACAGGCAGCAGCGCCCGGTGTGAAGAAGGTGGCCCTGGAGCTGGGCGGGAAGAATCCGAACGTGGTCTTCGCCGACGCCTGCGAGACGCAGGCGGGCTTCGACACGGCGGTGGACCAGGCCCTCAACGCGGCCTTCATCCACAGCGGGCAGGTGTGCTCCGCGGGCGGCCGCCTCATCATCGAGGAGTCGGTGCGCGAGCGGTTCGTCGCCGAACTCGCCCGACGCGCGGACCGCATCCGCCTGGGCCGGGGCACCGAGAAGGACGTCGAGTGCGGACCGCTCGTTTCCCTGGCGCAGCTGGAGCGCACCGAGGGGTACGTCGCCTCGGCGCTGGCCGACGGCGCGGTCCTGCGCAGCGGTGGGGCCCGGCCGCGCCCCAGCGAGGTCCGGCCCGATGGCGGGTACTTCTACGAGCCGACGGTGCTCGACCGGTGCCACCGCCGGATGCGCGTGGTCCGCGAGGAGGTCTTCGGACCGGTGCTGACCGTGGAGACCTTCCGCACCGAGGACGAGGCCGTGTTCCTGGCCAACGACACCGAGTACGGGTTGGCGGGCGCCGTGTGGACCGCCGATGCCGGCCGGGCCCGGCGCGTGGCCGGAAGGCTTCGGCACGGAACGGTCTGGATCAACGACTTCCACCCGTACCTGCCGCAGGCCGAGTGGGGCGGCTTCGGAAAGTCCGGCACCGGACGCGAGCTCGGGCCGTCCGGGCTCGCCGAGTACCGCGAGACCAAGCACATCTACCAAAACCTCGCGCCGCGCCCCGTGCGGTGGTTCTCGGGATGACGCCGCAGCCGGGCCACCCAAGGCACGTTCGGCGCCCGGCCCGCCCCAGCAGTCGAAGACACGCACGCCACATGGAGAAGCCCGTCATGTCTGAATACATCTATGACTACGTCATCATCGGCGGCGGCACCGCCGGTTCGGTGATCGCCTCCCGTCTGACCGAGGACCCGGACGTCACCGTCGCCGTCATCGAGGGCGGACCCTCCGATGTCGACCGGCCAGAAGTCCTCACCCTTAGACGCTGGATGGACCTCCTCGGCGGGGAACTCGACTACGACTACCCGACCACCGAGCAGCCGCGTGGCAACTCGCACATCCGCCACAGCCGTGCCCGGGTACTGGGCGGCTGCTCCTCCCACAACACCCTGATCGCCTTCAAGCCCCTGCCGTCGGACTGGGACGAATGGGCCGCGCACGGCGCCCAGGGCTGGGACGCGGCCGCCATGGAGCCGTACTTCGGCAAGCTGCTCAACAACATCGTGCCGGTGGCCGAGAAGGACCGCAACGCCATAGCCCGCGACTTCGTGGCCTCCGCACGGACGGCCCTCGGCGTACCGCTCGTGGAAGGATTCAACGCGAAGCCCTTCCACGAAGGCGCAGGCTTCTTCGACCTGGCGTACGAGCCGGAGGGGAACAGGCGCTCGTCCGCCTCGGTCGCCTACCTGCACCCCTTCCTGGACCGCCCCAACCTGCACCTGATGCTGGAAACCTGGGCGCACCAGCTGGAGTTCGAGGGCACCCGGGCGACCGGGGTCCACGTACGCACCAAGGACGGCGAAGAGGTCCTCGTACGGGCCGGCCGCGAAGTCGTCGTCTGTGCCGGGGCCGTGGACACCCCCCGTCTGCTGCTGCACTCGGGAATCGGACCGCGCGAAGACTTGACGGCCCTCGGCATCGAGGTGCTCCACGACCTCCCCGGAGTCGGCGAGAACCTGCTCGACCACCCGGAGTCCGTCATCGTCTGGGAGACGCACGGGCCGATACCCGACAACTCGGCGATGGACAGTGACGCGGGCCTGTTCGTGCGACGCGACCCCCAATCGCCGGGACCCGACCTGATGTTCCACTTCTACCAGATCCCCTTCACCGACAATCCGGAACGCCTCGGGTACGAACGACCCCGGCACGGAGTGTCGATGACGCCCAACATTCCCAAGCCCCGCAGCCGGGGCAGGCTCTACCTGACGAGCTCGGATCCGGCGGTCAAGCCCGCCCTCGACTTCAGGTACTTCACGGACGAGGACGATCACGACGGGCGGACCCTGGTGGACGGGATCAGGATCGCCCGCGAGGTGGCCAAGGCGGAACCGCTCGCCTCCTGGCTCGTCCGGGAGGTCTGCCCCGGCCCCGAGGTGACCGGCGACGAGGAACTGAGCGAGTACGCCCGGAAGGTCGCGCACACCGTCTACCACCCCGCCGGCACCTGCCGGATCGGCGCGCAGGACGACGAGCTCGCCGTGGTGGCGCCGGATCTGACCGTTCGGGGGCTGGAGGGCATCCGCATCGCGGACGCTTCCGTATTCCCCACGATTCCCGCGGTGAACCCGATGATCGGCGTACTGATGGTCGGAGAGAGGTGCGCCGACATCCTTGTCCAGGCCTCCGTACCGGGAGGCGATGCCTGATGGACGCCATCACCGAACCCGTGTTCTCCGTACGGAACCTGTGGAAGGTCTTCGGCCCGAAGGCCGGGCGGATCCCCGGCGATCCCCACTGCACGGGACTCTCCGCCGACGAGATCCGCGCGCGGACCGGCTGCACTCCCGCTGTCCGCGACGTATCGTTCGACGTCCGCAAGGGCGAGGTCTTCGTCGTCATGGGACTGTCCGGCTCCGGGAAATCCACCCTGGTGCGCTGCCTGACCCGCCTGATCGAGCCCACCGCCGGTTCCCTCGCCATCGACGGTGAGGACGTCCTCGCCATGGACTCCTCCCAGTTGCGCGAACTGCGCAGGCACCGCGCCGCCATGGTCTTCCAGCACTTCGGCCTGCTGCCGCACCGCTCCGTCCTCGACAACGTCGCCTACGGGCTGGAGATCCAGGGAGTCGGCAAGGCACAGCGCCGCGCCCGCGCCCTGGAGGTCATCGAGAAGGTCGGCCTCACCGGTCTGGAGGACCGCCGCCCGGACCAGCTCTCGGGCGGCCAGCAGCAGCGCGTGGGGCTGGCTCGCGCCCTTGCGGCCGATCCGGAAGTACTGCTGTTCGACGAGCCGTTCAGCGCCCTCGACCCCCTCATCAGGCGCGACATGCAGGAAGAGGTCGTCCGCCTGCACCGGGACGAGGGACGCACGATGGTCTTCATCACCCACGATCTCTCCGAGGCCCTCAAACTCGGAGACCGGATCGCGCTCATGCGCGACGGCGCCGTCGTACAGCTGGGCACACCCGAGGAGATCGTGACCCGGCCTGCCGACGACTACGTACGGGACTTCGTCCGCGACGTGGCGCGCGAGCAAGTCGTCACCGTCGCCCGGGCCATGCGCCCGGCGCGTGCGCACGAGGCCGGCACGGGTGTCCCGCTGGCTCCGGACGCCACCGTCGCGGAAGGCATCGCGGCCGTCGCGCGGGACGGCGTACCGGCCCGTGTCATGGCCGACGGCCGCCTCCTCGGCATCGTCGACCACGCGGCGCTCCTCGCGGTCGTCGCCGGTGTCGAACCACCGGCAGCCGACGCGGACGTGGTGACGGCGTGAGCACCACGGCGCCGGCCCCGCCGGTCGAAGGCGACCGCCCCCGAATCCAGCGGAACGCCACCTCGTGGTGGCCGGTCCGGCGGCCCCCACCGCCTTCCGCCCGGACGGTGCTCCTGGTCCTCGCCCTGCTGCTGCCGGCCGCCGCACTGTTCGGCGACGCGGGCTGGCCCCAAGCCCTGCGCATCGACCTCGTCCCCACCCTGGACTCCTTCGCCGACTGGGTGGTGGACAACCGCGACACCCATCCGGTGTTCCTCTACTTCCTGCTGCACCTGTCGAACGCGGCCACCGACTCGGTGGACTGGGTGCACGGGCTGCTGACCTCGGCAGGCTGGGCCGGGGTACTGGTCTGCGCCGCGGCGCTCGCCTGGTACGTGTCGGGAGCGGGCCGCAAGGGACTGCGGCACGCGGGCGTGGCCTTCGGGTCGCTGGCCGGCTGTGGGCTGCTGGGTCTCTGGGACGAGGCCGCGGAGACGCTTGCCCTGATGCTGGTGTCCGTCGCCGCGGCCTCCGTGCTCGGACTGCTGCTCGGCCTGGCCGCCGGACTGTCCGACACCGCCCAGCGGATCCTTCGTCCGGTGCTGGACACGATGCAGGTGCTGCCGTCGTTCGCGTACTTGCTGCCGCTCGTCCTGGTCTTCGGCATCGGCACCCCGTCCGCGCTGATCACCACGGTCGTGTACGCGACGCCGCCCATGGTCCGCATGACCGCCCTGGGACTGCGGGGCGCCGACGCATCGGTGCTGGAGGCCTCCCGCTCCCTCGGCTCGACGCGCTGGCAGCGGCTGCGCACCGCGCGGCTGCCGCTGGCCCGCCCGCAATTGCTCCTCGGCCTCAACCAGACGATCATGATGGCCCTGTCCATGGTGGTCATCGCCTCCGTCGTCGGCGCGGGCGGTCTCGGCGAGAGCATCTACCAGGCCCTCAAGACCCGCGACTTCGGGCAGGGCCTCACGGCAGGCCTGGCGATCGTCCTGATCGCCGTGTGGCTCGACCGTACGACGGCCGCGGCCGGAGCGCGCACCGGCGCCGGCCCCGGACGGCGGACGGCCGGAATCGCCCTCGCGGTCGCCGCGGCCGGCCTGGCGGTGGCACAGTTCACCGCGCGTGCCTGGCCCATGGGGATGACCGTGGGCTTCGCCGCCCCGCTGAACACCTTCATGGACTGGGTCGTCGGCTCCTTCTACCAGGACGTGCCCGTGCTCGGCGGTACGGACGTCTGGGCGGGCACCTTCACCACCTGGGTGCTCAACCCGCTCAACGACGGTCTCCAGGCACTGCCCTGGTGGTCGCTCCTCATACTGGCCGGCGCCATCGCCTGGCTGGTGGGAACCTGGCGCGGAGCGGTCACAGCCGTCCTGGCGCTGTCCTGCGTCGGAGTGCTCGGCATCTGGAGCAATTCCCTCTACACCCTCTCCCAGGTGCTCGTCGCCGTCACGCTCACCCTGCTGCTGGGCTTCGCACTCGGCGTCCTCGCCGCCCGGGTGAAGTGGGCCGAACGGCTGCTGCGCCCGGTGTTCGACGCCATGCAGACGCTGCCCCAGTTCATCTACCTCATCCCGGTGGTGCAGCTCTTCAACGCCGGCCGGGTCGCCGCGATCACCGCCGCTGCCGTCTACGCGCTGCCCGCCGTGGTACGCATCACCACCCAGGGCCTGCGGCAGGTCAGCCCCGCGGCCATGGAGGCGTCCCGCTCGCTGGGAGCCACCACCTGGCAACAGATCCGACAGGTGCAGTGGCCGCTGGCACGTCCCGCCCTTCTCGTCGCCGCCAACCAGGGCGTCGTACTCGTCCTCGCCGTCGTCGTCATCGGCGGCCTGGTCGGCGGCGGAGCCCTCGGCTTCGACGTGGTCAAGGGCCTGACCGCGGGCGAACTCGGCACTGGCCTGGTCGCCGGCGCGGGCATCGTCTGCCTGGGACTGATGCTCGACAAACTCACCCAGCCTGCCACGTCGTCGGCCCAGGGGCCCACCGCCGCCGACCGATGACACGCGGTCCCATGCCCGGTCTCCGGCCCCTGCCTTACCTCCTCCCCCACGAAAGGCACTTCACCATGATCATGAACACCCGTACACGAACCCGCACCAGCCGGACGGGCATCGCGGCGGCGGGCGTGCTCGCGCTGCTCACCATCAACGCGTGCGGCGCGGCCGACACCGGCGACAGCTCCAAGGTCGTCAGCCTGCACACCCCGTCATGGGTGGGCGCCGAGGTCAACACCGCTGTCGCGGCATACCTGCTGGAGCACGAGCTCGGCTACACGGTCAAGACGAAGCAGATGGACGAGACCCCCGCCTGGGACGCGATGAGCCAAGGCAAGATCGACGCCATACTGGAGGACTGGGGCCACCCTCAGGAGGAGAAGCGCTACGTCGAGGGCAACAAGAGCGTCGTCGCGGCGGGCGACCTCGGCGTCACGGGACACATCGGCTGGTTCGTGCCGAAGTACGTCGCGGACGAGCACCCGGACGTCGTCGACGCGAAGAACCTGAACAAGTACGCCGACCTGTTCAAGACTCCGGAGAGCGGAGACCAGGGCCAGTTCATCAAGGGCGACCCGTCATACGTCTCGTACGACAACGCGCTGATCAAGAACCTAGCCCTCAACTACAAGCCGATCGAGGCCGGGGCCGAGGCCACCCACCTGGCACAGCTGGAGCAGCTGTACAAGAACAAGAAGCCCTTCCTCACCTACTGGTGGACCCCGCAGTGGATGAACGCGACCCTGGACCTGGTCGAGGTGAAGCTGCCCGAGTACAAGGAGGGCTGCGACCAGGACAAGAACGCCGTCGCCTGCGCCTATCCCGACGTACCGCTCAAGAAGTGGATGAACTCAGACTTCTCCTCGAAGGACAGCGACGCGGCGAAGTTCCTGAAGAACTTCCGGTGGACCACGGAGCAGCAGAACCTTGTCGCCAAGTACGTGGCCGCCGACAAGATGACCCCCGAGAAGGCCGCCGAGAAGTGGGTCGAGGAGAACGAGTCCGTCTGGAAGACGTGGCTGCCCAAGAATTAGCCCCCGTAGGCAACGCACCCGGTCAGGTCCTGCTCCGCGCCGCCGCCCGGCAGGGCCGACCGCTGCGCCTGCCCGTCCGTTGATTGCGAATGCGGTGGCGAGGCTCACTCCAGGCGGTAGAAACAGCCTTGGTGGCCCGAGAGGGCCGTCGCGAGGGAGGTGACCTTCTTCGCGTCGGCTACAGGGCCGTCACCCCTGACGGCGGCGGTGGCCCCTGCAACAATGTCGAGAGGGGTGAGGCCCTTGCCTCCGCTGAGCCATTTCTCGTGCCTCAGATCCACCCGGCCCTCCGTCCCGGTCCCTTTCAGCTGTGCCTGCCCGAGCCTCTTGCGCTCCGGTGCGCTGGTGTCCTCGTAGGTGAGGACTGCCGTCAGCCGATCAACCGGCTCGCGGCCGCCCAGGTCCGTACCCTCGCGGCGGATGTCCAGGACGAGGTAGAGGTAGAGCCCCGGCTCAGACTGCCCGACCTCGCCCGCGAACCGGCACCCCGCGACGCCTTCGTACCGGCCCTCGAACCCGCCGCTGTTCGTGTCCACGCGCGGGAGCGTGCCGGGCAGACTGCGCTGCTTCAGATACTGGGCCGCCGCGTCGTGCATCTCCTGGAACGGATAGAGCGCGTGAGCGGATTTCTGCCCGGTCGCCGCGCCCAGCAGCTCCTTCACTTGGTTGGTCACCAGGTCCCCAGGCTTTCGGCCTCCGCCGCAGAAGAAGTCCTTCATGTCACAGTAGGAACGTGACACTTCGGCGAGCCCGGCGGGAACCTGGTCCTTCGGACCGCCGAACACGCCCTCGACGCCCTTGGCGTACGTCCCCTGCGCGATCCGCGAATCGCGGAAGGTCGGATCGCCGAACAGGGCGACGTACGCCACGCGAGCCCGCGTCGGTGCGTCCAGCAGGAACAACGCCTCTCGCATCGCGTGTGCACCCTGCGAATATCCACCGAGGATGAACCTCTGCGGCTGCTTGTCCTTGCTCCCGGCTTCCGCCTTGTCGCAGCGGGCGTTGCGTTCGTTCAACCACCGGGCCGCCTCCTGTGAACCCGCCAGTCGGCTGTCGTGGTAGGCGCCCGATGCCGCCCTGGTCCGGTACGCCTCCCAGTTGCTCGCCTGCCCTCCGAGCGCCGGGTACTCCACGGACACGAACCCCAACGTGACGTCGTGCCGCAGCACCTCGTCGATCGCGTCGAAGAAGCGCCGGGTCTCGGGCTGGCCGGTGACCTCCTGGGGTTGACTCGATCCCCGCGCGAACACCACGATGTAGTTCTCCGAGCAGTCCTGGGAGAGTTCCGCGGCGTAGCGTTGGGAGGGACCCTGTCCGACCGTCTCGCGGGAGCACCCCGCCAGAGCGATCCACAGCAGTACCACGACGATCAGGCAGCCTCGACGACGGATCACGGCCTCGCCACTCCCCCCGACGCGCTAGCGCACGCCCCCTCTAATGAGGCTAGCGGCCCCTTGGGGGCTCGGACAGGCGCCGAGGGCCCCGCGATCGAGCGGACGGCTACGGAGATCTCCGCCCTGGAGCGGCTTGCCACGAGGACCGCGCGCGGCCAGCGCGGCTGGGCGGTCTGGTGGAGGTTCGTCGAAACCTGGGCGGGTCTGGCCGTCGCGGCCCTCTCCGCGGTGGCAGGCCTGGCCATCCTGTCCGCCGAGGAGAACCAGGCCCCCGCGGCTGCCCTCGCCCTCACGTCGGCCGTGCTGGGAGCCGTACTCGGCTTCACCCGCCCCGCCGAGCAGGCACACAAGGCCGAGACCCTGGCGCTGCTCTGCGAGGGCTTCGAGCGCCGCGCCCGCTACGCCCGAACTCTGACTCTGCAAGAACTGGACGCCGACGGGGCGCGCTCGCTGCTGGCCGGCCTCGCCGACCGGTGGGACGCCATCCGCTGGGACGACCTGCAGAACCAGCTCGACAAGCAGACTCCCGGCCGGCCCTGAGCGCGGCCGCTGATCAGTGGCCCGCGAACTCACCGGTGAGTCTGGCATGCAGGTCAGCGCTGGTGTCGTTCAGCCCGGTGATCTCGACCGTCTTGCCGCGCGCCGCGTACTTCGTCCCGACGGCGTCGAGCACCGTGCCTGACGAGGCGTCCCAGGCATGGGCGGCCGACAGGTCGATGATGACCCTGTCGGGATCTCCCGCGTAGTCGAACCGTCCGATGAGGTCGTTGGCGGAGTCGAAGAAGCGCTCCCCGGTCACGGCATAGACGACTGCTCCCGTCGGGGTCGGTGACGGAAGTTACGTCCACGAAGCGGGTAACGCGGCGGGCGAAGACGACCACCGCCGTGACCGAGCCGACGACCACTCCGACGGCGAGGTTGTGGGTCGCGACTGCCGGAACCCAGCGTGCCTCAGCGGCACGGGCGGCGGAGTCTCGCCCAAGCGGCGACGCCTCCGACGGTCAGCTGCGGCCGAAGACGCCTTGGCCGGTGTCTTCGTCAGCATCTCTGGCTCCAACCGTCTGCGGACGCACGATGACAACCGGACATGCCGCGTGCGAGGCACACCGCCGGCTGACCGAGCCCAGCACCAGGCCGGTGAATGCCCCCAGGCCCCTACTCCCCACGACGAGCAGTTCCGCCCCGGCGGAGGCCTCGATCAGGGCCTCCGCCGCGTTCCCCCACACGACGTGCCGGTCGATCGGCACGTCGCCGTCCGGGAGGTGCGCCTTCTGGACCTCGTCGCTCAGAGCCTGTCTGGCCTCCGCCTCGTTGACCTCTGCGGATCCCGCCGGAGCGGACCAGTCCACCGCTGCATCCGGCACGTTGTAAGCCGCCACGGCATCCACCGTCCCTGCGATCAAACGCGCATACCGCAGCCCCCAGCGAAGCGCCTCGTACGGGGCAGGAGACCCATCGACCCCCACCACGACACGGGGAGTCCGATCCATGGCGTCCATGGCTTCACCCCTCCTCCTTCGCCTCGTCCCGGCGTCCGGCACATCCGTCGGACGGACTACTGAGCACCTATCCAGGACATTCATCTCCAGTCGCAGAGAGCCCCTGCGTAGCGACGGTCCTCCGCCGGTTCCGCCGTGGCCAAGCGTCAACGCACACCCGGGGGAATCGCTCGTTCAGCACGCTGTTCCACGTCGCCGCCCGCCTGTTCGTCTGTCTGGCCGTCTGCGAGCGGATTCAGCGGGCTGCCTGTCGGGAGTGCAGGCCGGTGCTGGGTCGACCGCTGGTTCACTTGCCGTCGAGGAGGCCCGGAGGGATGCCGGAGGTGCTGTCGGCCTCGGCGGCATCAGCGAGGGCCCGAGCCGCAGCCTCCGCCGCTTGCGCCGCGTCGTCCCGGGCGGACTTGTCGTCCGAGGTCTTCTCTCGGGTCGAGGCCTTGTCCTCCAAGCTGGGTCGATACACGCGCTGTGAGCGGTGCGCAGCGGTCTCTACGGGGCGGCGATGACGACGGCGTAGGTGCCGGCGCCCAGGAGGCGGTCTCCTGGGATCTCCTGGCCGCCGACGATGAGGTGCTGGACGTGCCCGGTGGTTTCGTCGAAGTCGATGTCGTGGAGGAGGCCCATGTCCTGGCCGGTTTCGGTGAGGACGCGCTTGCCGATCGGGTCGTGGTGCTTGTCCGCCGGGACCGAGGTGTCGCTGTCGGTGCGGATGTTGTCTGCGGAGCGTACGGTGACGGCGTCGGGGCCGAGCGTCTGGACGTCGGACCACTTCACCAGGGTGCCCGCGCCTTTGCCTTTGAGCCGGAGAGCAGCGATGCGGGCGGGCGTCGGGGCGATGGCGAGTCCGGTGACGGTGGCCAGGGTCTCGGCGGTGACCAGGGCGACGACGGCGCGGCCCTTGGTCTGGCTGAACAGCATCAGGCCTCCTGTTCGAGGCGGGTGCGCAGGCCGTGGACGGCTGCGGAGAACCCGGCCAGGTCACCTGCGGTGAACTCGGCGGTGACGTCCGGCACGAGGACCATCTCCCCGGAGATGGCGACGGGGTTGATCACCGGCAGCAGGACACGGTGGCGTCCGTGCCCCTCGGGTTCGACTTCGTACCCGGCCACGGCCGGTTTCCTGCCACTGTCGATGATCACGTCGACGATCTTGCCGAGGCTTGTGCCGCCCTCGGTCATCACCCGGGCCCCGATGACGTTCCCGCCGCCGGAGGCTGTTGCGTCCCTGGCGGTCTGGTCGTCGTCGGCGAGCGCGTTCTCGTCACGGACCATCACCGCGTCCGGCCCCAGAGCGTGCACCCGGCTCCACAGCAGCTCACGCCTGAGGGGGCCGGAAAACACTCCGCGACCGCTCAGGGTGAAACAGCGCACGCCACCGTGCGCCGCGTCGAAGACGATGTCCTTGACCTGGGCGACGTCCTCGCCGCCGAGGGTCACCACCGGCAGCTTGGCGATCTCACTCGCCCGCACGTACCCGGTCACGGCCCCGACCCGCTTCCACCGCGCGGAGGGCGCTTGCCACCCGCAATGACCCCGCCGCCGCGACGACGGGCCTGCACCCCGAGCAGCGACACCAAGCATACCGCCACGACCGCCAGAGCTACGAGCACCCAGACCCACCAGTCCATGCGCGGCACCTCCCAGCCCCCGGTCTGCCCGTCGGTCCTGCTGCCAGTATGCGACGGGCCCACGCCGGTGTCGACGCCAGCGGACGGGCGGGCCCGAAAGCCGCCCGCCTCCCGCGGTATACCGCGGGAGGCGGGCGACGGATGCGCGGGCTCCGGCTGCCGGTCATGGTCACAGACCACCTCCGACGTCACCAAGGCGGTCTGAACGCATCACATCCAGACCAGACACCGGCCAGCCCACCGCAACTGTCATGAACGGATCAGGCTGGGCACTCAGGCCAGGTCCGTCAGCTCCTCCGCGAACACCTGCGACAGAGGCTGCGGTCCCACGTACTGCTGGCAGTTGCACTGGCCCGCCTCGTAGCGCAAGGGTTTCTTGTTCTCGTCCCAGGCTGTTGGCGTCTCGACGCGTTCGTGACACTGGCCCTGCTTGTCGTGCTTGGCGAGGTGATGCGTACATCCGCATACGGGCTCCGGCGGCTTGTGCGCCGTTTCGATGGCCAATCGTTCCTGCTTAGTCGCCTCCAGCAACTGCAACTTGCGCTCATGCCGATTGCGCAGTGCGGTGCGGACGTTGTCGGCTGCCCAGGCGAAGCCTCCCGTCCAGAAGATGATAAGAATCCACCAGAACCAGTCCACCAGCTGTCCCTTCCCCCTGTCTTGCTGTGCGGTCAGCATAGATGGCTCATCCGAGCACCCTTCGAGAGGCGGCCGGGTCTTCCTCTCGGCGCGACTTGCCAGTACAGGGCCGTGTCGTCTACCGCTCAGGCGCAGGTACTGACACCAGACTCTTCGTGATCGTCGTTCGCCGTGCGGACCCACTCGTACAGAGGACAGGGACTTGCTCCACCGACTTCTCGGCGATCAGCAGGGCGTAGCCGAGCACACCGTCCGCCACAGCCCCGCCTGCCGCGCTGAGGACCACAGGGGCGGCGTCGAGGTCGACGTCGGCGGCGGTGAGCTTGTTCGGGGCGGTCATCCGCAGCAGGTTCACCCTGGCCTCGATCTGGTCGATCATCCGCAGCATCGCGCCGTCGTGGAGTTCGGTGTGCAGCGTGCGCAGGCCCGCGGCGTCCAGGATTCGGATGTACTCGTCCAGCGGCCGGGCATCGGCAATGCAGGCGATCCGGGCGCCGAGGCCGGTGAGTTTGCCCGGAGCCGGTCGCCGGTGGCGGTGACGTCGGTGATGCCGAGCCAGCCGCCGGGCCGCAGGACGCGGGCGAACTCGGCCGCTGCCCGCTCCTTGTCGGGGAAAGTGCACAGGGCGCACTCGCACCTGTGCATCGAAGATACCGTCCGGGAAGGGAAGGTGTTCCGCGTCCCCGGTGGCGACCAGGTGAGGGCGCCTTTCGGAACCCACGTGACGTCCACATTCTCCGCATCGTCGGCGTTGGCCGAACCCCGCCCGCCAGGTACTCGCACAGGAAGTCCCGACGGGCTAGATGTATTGCGCACGAGCGTTGTTGACACTGGACAAGTCTTGAACATGGCGAAGACCTCCGGTGTGGTGGGAGCTGTCTAGGAACCCATTGCATCACGGAGGTCTTCGTGTCCCACCGTAATGCCAGACTGACCGTCTTCGGGAGGCGGCTGCTGATCGAACGCGTCGCATCGGGCCGGCCGGTCGCGCACGTGGCCGCCGAGATGGGCATATCGCGGGCCACCGCCCACAAGTGGATCCGCCGCTGGCGGGCCGAAGGCGAGGCCGGGCTGCACGACCGCTCCAGCCGGCCTTGCACGAGACCGCACCGCACCCCCGCCGACGTCGAGGCGAAAGTCTGTGGCCTGCGCCGGGCCCGCAAACTCGGCCCCGCCCGGATCGGCCCGGTCCTGGGGCTGCCCGCCTCGACCCCAGTCAGGTGGCATGGCGCCCAGGCGGTGCGGGTGTGGCTTGTGCGATGAGGACGGCGACGTCGTCGTGGTCGTCGGGGTGTCGCAGGGAGTGCAGGAGCCACTGGCAGGTGTCGTCCAAGGGCCGGCGTGGTCCGTCCAGGGTGTGCAGCAGGGTGTTCAGGCGTTCGTCGATGGAGTGCTGGCGCGTTTCGACGAGGCCGTCGGTGTAGAGGACGAGGCGGTCGCCGGGGTTCAGGTCGAAGGCGGTGGTGTGGAAGGCGATGCCACCCACGCCGAGGGGTGCGCCGGTGGGCAGGTCGAGCAGCCGGGGGCGGCGGCCGGCCGCGGCGAGGACCGGCGGAAGGTGCCCGGCATTGGCGATGCGGCACCGGTGGTCGTGGGGGTCGTAGACGGCGTAGATGCAGGTGGCGATGTAGTGCTCGAGCCCGCAGGTGATCTTGTCGAGGTGCTGGAGGACCTGGTCGGGTTCAAGATCTAGGTCGGCGAAGGCGCAGGTGGCGGTGCGCAAGCGCCCCATGGTCGCGGCGGCGTCGATGCCGTTGCCCATGACGTCGCCGACCACCAGGGCCGTCTTGTCGCCGTCCAGCGGGATGACGTCGTACCAGTCGCCTCCGACCTCGTGGGATGCCAGAGCAGGCTGGTAGAGGGAGGCGACGTCCAGGCCGGTGAGTGAGGGCGGGTGGCCGGGCAGGAGACTGCGCTGAAGGGTTTCGGCGGTGTTGCGGACGCTCTGGTGCCAGCGGGCGTTGTCGATGGCGATGGCGGCGCGGGCGGCGAGCTCCACGGCGAGGAGTACGTCGTCTTCGTCGAAGGGGAGCGGGTTGCGGGCGCGCAGCAGGTCGAAGGCGCCGAGGACCTCGTTGCGGGCGATCAGCGGCACCGCGAGGTAGGAGTGGACGCCTGCCTCGGCGAAGGCGGCCGCGCCGTCGGCATCGCGGGCGATGCGCCGCAGATCGTTGCCGCCGGCCTGGGCGACGACGATGGGCTGCCCTGTGTGGACGCACCGGGTGATCAGGCGGTCCGCGCCGTACGCGGCGAGGTCGCCGGCCTTCATGGCGGTGGCGGCCGGGGTGGGGTAGGCGGAGGCCACGGCGAGCGCGCGGAACACCTCCGGGCCCGATTCCCGGGCGGGGGTGGTGCGGCGGAAGGCCAGGACGGAGTCGAGGACGTCGACCGCCGCGATGTCGGCCAGGTCGGGAACGGCGACCTCGGCCAGTTCCTGGGCGGTCGTCTCCACCTCCAGGGTGGTGCCGACTCGGGCGGAGGCATCGGCGATCACAGCCAGGCGGCGCCGGGCCCGGTCCGCCTCGATGGCGGCCCGGTGGCGTTCGCTGACGTCTACCACCGAGCTCGCCACCCCGATCACCCGACGGCTGCGGGTCTCAATCCGGAAGTACGACACCGACCATGCGTGATCGTGATCCGGGTCAGCCCGGGTGCGGCCGACTGTGTACTGATCGATCAGCGGTGTGCCGGTGAGCAGCACCTGCCGCAGCGCGGACTCGATGGTGTCGATGTCGAGGAACGGCAGGATGTCGCCGGGGCGGCAGCCGATGTGGTCGGCGGCCGGAATGCCGTTGATGCGTTCCAGGGCCGGGTTGACCAGCAGGTAGCGCAGGTCGGCATCCAGCAGGGCAATGCCGATGGGAGCCTGCGAGACCAGACGCTCGGACAGGGCCAGTCCGGTCTCCACCCGCGCCAGTGTGCTCTGGTCTGCGGCGATGCCCAGGGCGTAGACGTCGCCTAGGTCATCCAGCAGCCGCATGTTGCGGAACTCCACCAGGCGCGTGCTGCCGTCCTTGTACCGGATGGGGAACGCGCCGGCCCAGGACGCCCCGGTGCTCATCACCTCGGCGAACAGCTTGACCACGAGGTCCTGGTGCTCCTCGTGGACCAGCAGGTGCGCCGCGTACTGGCCCAGGGCCTCCTCGGCCGTGTAGCCGAACACCTCATCGGCCTGCGGGCTCCAGAACACGATCCGCCCGCGGGTGTCGAGCACGACCGCGGCCACACTGAGCAGGTCGAGCAGCCCTCCCGGCGGTGACGTGGCCGCCCGGCGGTCCCGCTCCTGTCCCGGGAGCGACTCGCGTGCACCCATCCTGGATGGCTCCCTCCTCGGGCGGAGCCCGCCAAGGGGGCGCGCGCCGTTTGGGGGCTTCCCTTCCATGCTGCGCCCCCGGTGGCTGTTCATCACCGCACCGGGCTCCCCCGGGCCGCCCGGCGTAGGGCCCAGAGCATGGCCGTGTCCACTCATAGCGCATTCCTGTCGCCAGAAGACCCCTGCGCTCTCGCACCCCTCACGCCTGTCCTCGGCCGCCGCTCCTAGCGCCGTGGCACAGGCCCGTACGATGCGCTACAGCGCGGCGCCGACCCGAGAGGACACACTCTGGACTACCACCTTCCGGTCCGGGGTCACCCGGCATGAAGTCACCCGCGAACAGATACAGCAGGCCGCGGCCCGCCTGGTCCCCGCGCACAGCGAGACGTTCAGCAAGAACCAGGCGTGGTTCGCCCTCGTCGGCGGCGGCCTGCACTACGTCACCGACCTGCTTGACGCGGCGACAGGACACCGACCCTCCAACGTGGAGACGGCTCGCCTCACCCTGGACACGCTTGGCTTCCCCGTGCTGTGCCTGGCGTACGGCAGTCTCCTCGCCGACGGGCACCCCGCCCATCGCGACTAACACCGGCCCCACGACGCAGGCCCGCAGAGCATCAGGGCTCGTTGCATCCGTCCCCGTCGGGGGCCGCCCGCCGGCCAGCAGATCAATCCCTCCGCCGCAGGTCCGGACGGGTATGCCCTCCACCGGACAACCATACGAGCAGTCGGAAAGCGGTGTCTCGGTTGCCCTGCCGCCTACTGGATGGCTGAGGGGGATGCGGAGGAGGCGTTCGGCTATTCCGTGGGCGGTGAGTTTCTTGTCTTCCTGGCTGAGTTCGAGGTGGGTGAGGAAGGAGTAGGCATCCTCCAGAGACGCGTACGGGTAGTCGGTGGAGAACATGATGCGATCGGTGCCGACGAGGCGTTGGACGGGGGCGAGCATCGAGGGCCGGGTCCAGCCCTCCGGGGGTGTAGTAGAAGGCTTCGCGCAGGTACTCCCGGACGGTGCGTTGCAGGCCGGTGAAGCCGGTGGGGACGGCGGTCTCGATCCCCGGGGAACATGCAGGGGACCACTTCTCCGTGGCGGCCGAGCATGATCTGCAGGTCCAATGCCGGTCGAAGACTCCGCCGAGGATCATGCGCAGCACGTGCGTGCCCGTCTCGTGGTGCCAACCCCACCCGGCCGAGACGAGGCTGGTGCCGGCGTCGGCTGAGAAGTTGCCCGTATAGGGAGCCCTAGGACCGGTATAGGGAACCTCTGGGACCGGTTTCGGCGGGAGCGTCGGGTGAAGGTAGAGCGGGACCTGGCGCTCGGCCGCCTTGGCGCGGAAGCGGGTGAATAATTCGTCGTCGAGGTAGTGGCCCTGAGAGTGGGGCAGAGCAGCCTACGCCCCATGTGCCCCTGCGTTCTGCCCCAAGCGGGCGAGGATCAGGTACTCGGCTTCCTCGAAGAGCCGTTGACGCCGCTCGCTTCGTCCACCTGCCGCAGTTCCCCGCGCAGCGCGAGCTCGGTGCGCAGGACCGTCACTCTGGGCACCGGCACCCTCTGGCCCGGCTTCTCCGTGAACGGCTGCAGTTCCGCCGCCAGGGTGTGCGCAGGGTCCGAGGTGCCACGCCGCAGCGAGAAGAATACCCGGGCAAGCCAGTCAGCAGGAATCTGCACCACCAAGTCGGTCATGCCGGGGCAACGATTCACGAACTCGCTCGTGACGGCCGACGGCCCACACGGCCCACGACGCCCACCACCTCGCCGCGCCTGCGGCAGGCGACCGGACTCCTACGTGTGCAGGAGGCTGTTGGTGCCCTCACGGTCCCCGGCGCTGTCGTCGTTGAACCAGTAGTCTCCGGCGGCCAGATAGCGGAAGGAGTGCGTGCCGCTGCTGGGCAGCGCCACGGTGACAGCCCGCTTGCCGTCTTTGCGGGGCACCAGGGCGTGGATGCCGGGCTGCCAGTCGTTGAAGTCTCCCACCACACTGACCGGCCCGGGCGGTGTATCGGCGGGAAGAACGAACGTGACCTCGGTACGGCCCTTGAGCAGCTTGCGTTCCAGCACATCGGCTCCCGCCGGTTGAAGGAGAAGACCCCGCGCCCGCAGGGCCGTCTCCTCGTCCCCCGGTCACATGACAGCTTCAAGGGCGAGGAGACGGCCTGCCGCAGCCGCCGTTCGGGACGACCGCAACCCTGGGGCAGACCCATCCCACCCCGTTCCGCACGCCGACACCACCCACAACACGGCCCGCGGCATCCTCCGCCACCCAACCGGACCAAGCCCCGCATCGAATCGGTGCACGAATCTGCCGGACAACCGACCCGAGTAAAGGCCCCGTCTGCCTACTGTGGCTGGTCGAGATAACTGTCATTTGGTCGCCGCGCCTGCCACAAGGGGGTGTGGCCACGGGGTTTGCGTGCAGAGAGTTTTCTTTCGATGCCGGGAAGCGCGGCGTCAAGCTGAAGGTGATCGGCTTCGAGATGTCGGCCGACAGCCCCATGATCGGCACGGTCTCCATGGCCCAGGGAGACGTTGACGACACCCCGCCGAGTCTGCTGGAGGTCCTCTCCGGCGCGCCCGCGAAGTTCTGCTACACGCTGTTCCTCAACTACAACCTGACGGTCGAGAAGCCGCCGGGCGGCGGACCGGCGGTGGTGCTCTCCAACGCCCAGACGGCAACCCTGATCTGCAACCTGCTCACCTGTGTTCCCGCCCCAAGGCTCGGTATACCAGCTCCAGAAGCCCCTCGACCTCGCTCCGGTGGGGACACCCAACCAGGTTGTTGCCCAACTGCTCCAGTTCCCCGTGACCTTCAGCGGCAGCTCATAGCCGCCGCGCACAAAGAAACTTCTGTTCAGCAGCGGTGAGGTCTGCCGATGTCCTCGCCGTAGGTGCCGAAGCGTGAGTATCCGAGCACGTCGGTCATCAGCCGCGCCAAGGTTTCGGCGACCGCCGGATCCGTTACCGGGCCACTCTCAGGCAGCGGGGAGTAGCCGAAGCCCGGCAGCGACGGCACCACGACGTCGAACGCATCGCCGCCGTGCGCCGCCGGATCGGTGAGGTGCGATACGAGCGGCAGCATCTGCTCGAACGAGTACGGCCACCCATGCGTTACCACCAGGGCCACCGGCTGCGCCGACCCCGCGTACGTGGGCGAAGTGCACGGTCTGCCCGTTCACGTCCGCGAGGTACTGCGGGAACGAGTTGGGCCAGCGCTCGCGTGCCCGCCAGCCGAATCCGTCTGCCCAGTAGCCGAGCAGCTCGCGAAGGCAGTCCGGGTCCGTTCCCGCGGCCCAGCGGTCGCCGGGAGTCCCTGTGGGCAGCCGGGTTCGCCCCAGTTGGATCTTGAGATCACCCGGCACGGTTTCGGGAACGTCGATGCTGAATGGCTTCATGATCAGCAGCATGACATCTGGGTCTGGCAGTCCCATGCGGTGGCCGTCTACCCGGCGGCGCACGGCGCAGCTTGATCCGCGCGACCATCTGCTCGTCCGCGGAGGCTGCGAACGGCGGTGGGCTCCCGGCCATCGGCCGGGAGCCTCGCGTGGTCATGCCGGTGGTCGGTCAGTGACCTGCGGTGAGTTCGCCGGTGAGCTTGCCGTGAAGGTCGGCGCTGGCGTCGTTCAGGCCGGTGATCTCGACGGTTTTGCCGCGCTGGGCGTACTTGGTCTCGATCGCGTCGAGCGCGGCGACGGAGGAGGCGTCCCAGATGTGGGCCGCGCTCAGGTCGATGACGATCCTCTTCGGGTCGCCCGTGTAGTCGAACTGGCCGACAAGGTCGTTGGAGGAGGCGAAGAACAACTCGCCGCTGACCCGGTAGACCACCGTCTTGTCGTCGGGGTCGGTGACGGCGGTGACTTCGGCGAGGTGGGCGACGCGCTTGGCGAAGATCACCATGGCGGTGACCGAGCCGACGACGACGCCGATGGCGAGGTTGTGGGTGGCGACCACGCAGACGACGGTGATCACCATGACGCTGATCTCCCCGACGGGCATCCGCTTGAGGGTCTTGGGGGCGATGGAGTGCCAGTCGAAGGTCGCGAAGGACACCATGATCATGACGGCGACGAGGGCGGCCATGGGGATGTCGGAGACGAGCGGGCCGAAGGCGATGCACAGGACCATCAGGAAGGCGCCGGCGAGGAACGTGGACAGGCGGGTGCGGGCGCCGGACACCTTCACGTTGATCATGGTCTGGCCGATCATGGCGCAGCCGCCCATGCCGCCGAAGAAGCCGGTGACGATGTTGGCGATGCCCTGACCGACGGACTCGCGGGTTTTGTTCGAGTGGGTGTCGGTGATCTCGTCGACCAGCTTGGCGGTCATCAGCGACTCCATCAGGCCGACCAGTGCCATCGCGAACGCGTACGGGGCAATGGCGGTCAGGGTGTCCAGGCTGAACGGCACGTCAGGCAGGCCCGGTACCGGCAGGGAGGACGGCAGCGCGCCCTTGTCGCCGACGGTCGGTACCGCGATGGCCGCGCCGACGGTGATGACGGTGAGGATGGCGATGGAGATCAGCGGGGCGGGGATCACGGTGGTGATCTTCGGGAAGAACACCATCAGGGCGAGGCCCCCGATGATCAGCGGGTACACGGCCCACGGCACGTCGGTCATCTCCGGGACCTGGGCCATGAAGATCAGGATGGCGAGGGAGTTGACGAAGCCGACCATCACCGAGCGGGGGATGAACCGCATCAGCTTCGCCACCCCGAGCGCACCCAGGACCACCTGGAAGACGCCGGCGAGGATCACGGCGGCGATCAGGTAGCCGAGGCCGTGCTCACGGTTGAGGGGTGCGATGACAAGGGCGACAGCGCCGGTGGCGGCGGAGATCATTGCCCGGCGGCCACCGACGATCGAAATCACCACGGCCATGGTGAAGGAGGCGAACAGGCCGATCGCCGGGTCGACACCGGCGATGATCGAGAACGAGATCGCCTCGGGAATCAGCGCCAGCGCGACCACGAGGCCGGCCAGGACCTCGGTGCGCCAGACCTTCGGATCGGACAGCCAGTCGGGCTTCAGGCCGCGCAGACGTGCGGCCGGGGAGACAGCGGAAGCAGCGGAAGGCAAGAGAGAGCAACCTGTCGTGCTCGGGCACCCCTACGGCAGGCCGGGGTGCACGGGAGGACGCGGTGGTGCCGGGCCGGCACACCGCGGACGGCTCCGTGAGCGCGGAGCCGGAAGATCGGAAAGGGACGAGCAGGCCCGCGCGACAGGGGGCCGGGGTTCACGTCCGGGGGCGAAGCGTCACGGCGGGCAGGCGGCAGCGTCGGGCGTCATGGACTCGCGCACGCTCTCTCCCGCGGCAATCGGGGCTTCGCCGGGGGCGTCATCGGCCCCGACACGGCAACGGTGGAGCAACGTCAATCCGCCCTCACCAAGCACAACTCTACCCTAACGTTAGAGTAGGGGGTGGCGGTGTCCGATCGGGCCCGCTCGGTGAGGACGAGAAGGGTCAGTGGATCACGGACGTGGACGGCAAGCACATGCAGATCGGCGAGGTCGCGGCGCGGACCGAGCTGTCCCTGCGCACGATCCGGCACTACGAGGAGACAGGCCTGGTCATCCCCTCGGCCCGCTCCCAGGGCGGCTTCCGTCTCTACACTGAGAACGACGTGCACCGACTCATGGTCATCCGGAGGATGAAGCCTCTCGGCTTCACTCTGGACCAGATGCGCGACCTGCTGCGGTCCACCGACCGCCTCGACGGCCATGACACGCTGGGCGCCGATGAGCGCGAAGCGCTGCTGGAGCGCGTGCGGACCTACGAACAGGCGGCCGCGGAGCAGGTCGAGAAGCTACGCGTCCAACTCTCCCGCGCCGAGGAATTCGCCGCAACGCTCCGAACCCGTCTCCACCAGAGCGCCAGGGCAGCAGCTCGGCGGGACTGATACACCCGGGTGGCCTGCTCTTCGGCCCGGGCAATGGCCCAGGCGGCGTTGGCCATGGCCATGTTCCACCGCGCGAATCCCGCCACCACTTGAGCGGAACGCCTGCTAGTCATGCCGGGCGGAGGCCATCCGGGGCATCACCGGCGTATGACCGGATACGGCCGGTCGGCCGACCGCGCGCTGCGTACAGGCCCCGCCGTTCCTAACCTGACTGAATGGCCATCAGTTCATACCTCCGCAGGCTCTTTTTCGGCGCGGCAGCCCTGGCGGCCGGTGCGGGCATCCTTCTCGCACCAGCCCTCGGCGGGACGGCCCGAGCAGATCCCGCGCCTCCGCGGCCCGCGGCTCTTCCCGTCCCATCCTTGCTGCACCAGCCGGGAACCCACGTTCGGGCACGCAAAGGAGCCCCCGACTTCCCCGACGGCATCTCCGCGCTGTCCTGGCTCGTGGCCGACGCCGGTACCGGCGAGGTACTCGCCGCCCACAACGCCCACCTGCCTCTGCCGCCTGCCAGCACCCTCAAGACCCTCTTCGCGCTTACGGCCCTTCCTGGTCTGCCCGGTACCCGCACTCACACCGTTACCGACGCCGAACTCGACAGGGTGGGCGAGGGCAGCAGCCTGGTCGGCCTCGACGCCGGCCGCACCTATCGGGTCGCAGACCTGTGGAGGGGCGTCTTCCTCAGCTCCGGCAACGACGCCGTCCACGTCCTGGCGGCCATGAACGGCGGTTGGGAGCAGACCGCGACCCGGATGCAGGTCAAGGCCCGCTCCCTGGGAGCGGGGGACACCCATGTCGTCTCCCCTGACGGATACGACGCCGACGGCCAAGTCTCCTCCGCCTACGACCTCGCCGTCTTCGGCCGTGCCGGCCTCGCGAACCCCGCCTTCGCCCGGTACGCGGCACAAGCCGACGCCCGGTTTCCCGGCGACACCAACAGCCACGGCAAACCCACGTGGACGTACGGCATCGAGAACACCAACCGGCTGCTCACGGGCGAAGACGGCGTCGATCGCTACCCCGGCATCATCGGCATCAAGAACGGCTACACCTCCAACGCCGGCCACACCCTCGTATCGGCTGCCCGCCGCGAGGGGCGCACCCTGCTGGTCACCGTGATGAACCCCCAGTACGGCGGTGGGTTCGCCGTCTACCAGGAGGCACGCGCCCTCCTCGACTGGGGCTTCGCCTCCGCAGGGCACCTCGACGCGGTCGGCACCCTCCAGCCCGCACCGGGATCCAAGCCCTCACGCGCAGCCCCCGTCCACCGGGCCGCCCCCGCCTCACACGCCACTCCCCGTACCACCCACGTATGGCTCGCTGCCCTCCTCTTCGCGGTCTGCGCTACCGGAGCCGTCCTGTACCGCCTCCGACACCGCATGCGGCATTCCCAGGCCGGGGCACCCACAGGGCGGGCGCCGCTCGCGGAGACGTCTGATGTCGGCGCACGCGCGGAAACCACCTCTGCCGGGAACTCTCGGGCGACTGACCGGTCGTGACCGGACCGAGGTTGGCGCCGGCGAGCCGGGGCCGACGGTTCAGGAGGGCCGTACTCGCGCGGTGGCGTTCCGGCGGGGCCGCTGCGGCCGAGTGGATGGGCGAGGCGGCCGCATGCAGAGAGACAGGGCGAGCTGCCCTAAGGACCGTCGCCGGAGAAGTACTCGGACGTCGCGCTCACCCACGAAGTGCCGGCAGGTCATCCGATCGAGGAGCTCGCGAAGGCGGCCGAACAGGCCTTGGTCTGGTGCTGGGCCGTCGTGGGAACGGGGCTGCTCGGGCATGCGGCTCGGTTCCGTCGTCCACGAGATGCCGCACCGGGCACACTGCCCGGTGGGCCTGATGTCCACGCCGATGGTCGGCAAGATACCCGGCCGGGGCCGCGTCAGTCAGAGGGATGACCGGACATGCGGTCGCCGGATTCCGCTTGCCGACCGTGATCGTTTGCGAAGGCGTCAAGAACCTGTCGGAACGTGCCTCGGGTGTGCAGAAAGTGCTGGTCCAGGATGTCGGCAAGGTCCTCCAGAGCGGTACGCAACACGACGCCGGCCAGCCGGACGTCAGGGTGCTGTGCTTCGGCGGCCTGGTGCGCGATGTCCACGGCGTACCCGATCTGGCGGGCGAGCGATGTGCGGTCGTCGCCGTGGTGGAAGTAGTAGCACTCCGCGTACTGGAGGAAGTCGACCGAGACGACCGCGAGCTCCGAGGCAAGGCCGTCCAGCAGGGCCGCACCGGCAGGAGAGTTGACCTGCTCTGCCGAGGGGCGGGTGCGCGACAGGTGGGAGAGGCGTAGCGCGAGCGCCCGGCGGCGGGCCAGGGCCGGATAGATGCCGAGGATCCAGGAGACCGTCGCCGTGAGGAGCGCGAAACCGACCAGGCCCTCCAAGGGTGCCACGACGCGCAGCCAGCCCTCGGCGGGTGCGATGTCGCCGAGGCCCAGCGTGGAGACGGTGACCAGGGAGATGTACACGGCGTCGAGGAGGGCGGCGTGCTCCGCCGGGCGGAGTCCGTTGGCGTACACGAATCCCGCTGGGACATGTGGCCAGTAGATCAGCGCCCAGCCGGCCACGAGCGTCAGGGCCCACAACGCGACAACGCTCACCATGGCGAGCGGACCTGTCAGTCCGGGAGCCCCGCGACGCGAACCCCGGACGGAAGAGAGGCGCCACAGCGCGGTCATGACCAGGCGGCTCAGTCCCCCATGGCGCGTCGGATGCCACAGGGTGTGAAACACGTCCCGCAGGATCAACAGCACCAGAGCCGTTCCGGCGAACGTCACGACCCACTCCATCTGGCACCTCCTCGCGTCGTGTCCGCTCTCAGCCTCCCGTAGATCCCGCCAGACGCATCGGAGCCCGCGCCGATCGTCCGAGCAGTGCCTGGCCGGCGCTGCCGAGCGGCTTGCGTGATCGGTGATCTTGTGTGCGGGGCGGGCGATTCATTCCTGGAACCAGGCGGCAGTGGACAGCTCTGGCCTGATGCCGCGCCGGGTGCGGGCGAGGACGATCGCGCTGGAGATGAGCCCGACGTGGCTGAGGCCCTGGGGGAAGTTACCCAGGAGCGATCCGTCACCTGGGGCGATCTCCTCCGAGAGCAGGCCGAGCGGGCTGGCATAGGAGCAGAGTTGTTCGAAAAGGATGTCGGCCTCCTCCGTCCGCCCCTGGCCGGCGAGGTTGTCCACCATCCAGAAGCTGCAGAGCAGGAACGCGCCTTCGGGTTCCTCGAGTCCGTCGGGGGTGGCGTCGGGCAGGTAGCGGAACAGCAGCCCCCCGCCCGCGTCGAGGCGCTCGGCGATCGCCTGCGTGGTCGCGGCCATGCGGGGATGGTCCGCGGGCAGGACCCGTCGCAGGGGCAGGGCGAGGAGGGAGGCGTCCAGACCGGCTCCGCCGCCCAGCTGCCCGGTTAGCGCGCCGGCCCGGTCGTCCCAGGCGTCGGTGAGGATCCGGTCGGTGAGGGCTGCCGCTTCCGCGCTCCAGCCTTTCGCGTCGCCCGGCAGGCCCAGCCGGCGTGCGAGCCGGGCGCCCCGGTCGAGGGCGACCTGGCACATCGCGGCGGAGTAGGTGAACGGCCGGGCCGGTGTGCGGACCTCCCAGATCCCGTGATCGGGCCGTCGCCATGCCGTCCGCGCCTCCTCGACCAGCGCCGCGAGCTGGCACCACAGGCCATCGGGGAGACGTCCGCCGGTGGCCGCCCACTGGAAAGCGCAGTCCAGGACCTCGCCGTAGACGTCGTGCTGCACCTGCCCGGCCGCCGCGTTGCCCCAGCGCACAGGAGCCGATCCGCGGTATCCCTCCAGGTAAGGGTCGATCACCTCGGCGGGGGGTGGCAGGCCGTCGAGGTCGTAGAGCACCAACGGCCGCTCCCCGCCCGCGAGGGCGGCCAGCACCCAGCTGAGGAACCCCTCCGCCTCGCTGCGCAGCCCGATGCGGCGCAATGCGAACACGGCGTAGGCCGCGTCGCGTACCCAGGCGTATCGGTAGTCCCAGTTCCGGGATCCGCCGATGTGCTCGGGCAGGGAGGATGTGGGGGCCGCGACGATGGCGCCGTTCTCGATGTGGTCCAGCAGCTTGAGCGTGATCGCGGACCGCAGCACCAGTTCCGGCCGGGGCACATCGGCCGGCACCTGGACGGCCCACCGCCGCCACGCCCGCATGGTCGACTCGATGCCCGCTTCCGCCTCGTGTACGTCCGAGGCGGGTCCGCCACCCCAGTCCAGGCACAGAGTGAACTCCTCACCCTGCCGCAGAGCCACTGTGGTGTCCAGGCAGGGCAGGGGGCGTGTCGAGGCGATCCGCACGGTGACACCCTGCTCAGGACAGGCCAGCTCCCAGCCGTGCGGGCCCCATCGGGCGGCCGCCGGGGAGCGTGGCTCGACCACGACCCGCAGGGCCACCCGCCCCGCGACCACCCGGGCCCGGCGGAGCAGCTGTCCCGTTCCGGCCCTGACGTCGTCCTCCAGACGGCAGCCCGGTCTCAGACGGAAGGCATCGGTGACCTCGACCGTGCCTTCGGGCCCTTCCAGCTCGGTCACCAGAACCCCGGTGGCCGGCTCGTAACGCTGGCGGGAGCGCCGTACCTCGACGGGCGCGAGGATCAGAGTTCCGCCCCGGCGCCGGTCGAGCACGGGGGCGAACAGCGGCGGGGAATCGAACCGGGGCACACACATGAAACCCACCGCGCCGTCCCGGCCGATCAGGGCGCAGCTCCGCCCGTCGCCCACCAGACCGTGATCGGCGATCGGCAGATACCCCTGACTCCTCCCGAGCGGGCGCCATACATCCATACCCCACTTGTACCGGGGCCCGCCGTCCCTCGCGCGGCGGCCGGTCCCCGCAGAGTCGGACCGACCGCCCCTCCCGCCGCCACGGCGCGAGGAAGAACGTCGTCCGTCGACGGCGCGAGGGCGGTACCGCATACGGACCTCCGCTTCCTCAACTCCGTGACGACCGGACCGGGAGGGTCCCACTGTGCGGGCACCGTGCGGCGGTCGGGGTGATGCGGGGTTCAGCGCTCGCCCGGGGCGCGTGTACCGGGGTTATCCGTGCCGTGCTGGTAGATGTCGGGCAGGCCGTCGGAGTCTTCGTCGAGGTCCTCCTCCTCCCACAGCCTGCGGTAGATGACGTTGCGGCGTTTGACCAGCAGCGCGGCCAGGCCGGCGGCGAGCAG
Source organism: Streptomyces sp. NPDC051563 (assembly GCF_044454225.1). Taxonomy (NCBI): domain Bacteria; kingdom Bacillati; phylum Actinomycetota; class Actinomycetes; order Kitasatosporales; family Streptomycetaceae; genus Streptomyces; species Streptomyces sp. NPDC051563. Next base: position 127,515 of record NZ_JBITDL010000015.1, on the reverse strand, counting down.
TGAGCCGAGCAGGACGGAGGCCTTGATGTGTTCGGCGTCGACCGGGTCGGGGAAGGCGAGCTCGCCTATGAGCAGGGCGACGGTGAAACCGATACCGGCCAGTTCCGCGAGGGCGAGGACGTCGGCCCACGCAAGGTCGGGATTGAGCCGGGCCCGGGTGAAGCGCGCGGCCAGGTAGGTTCCGGCGAAGATTCCCACCGTCTTGCCGATGACTAGGCCCAGGACCACACCCAGCGGTTCCGGGCGGGTGAACACCTCGCCCAGCGTTGGGGCCGAGATACTCACTCCGGCAGCGAAGAGGGCGAACAGGGGGACGGCGATACCCGCCGATATCGGCCGCAGCAGATGCTCGGCCCGCTCACCCGGTGACGTCTTCTCACCCGCTTTCCGGTCGGGGGCGCAGCGCAGGATCAGGCCGATCGCGACTCCGGCCACGGTGGCGTGCACGCCACCGTTGTAGGTCAGTGCCCAGATGACGAGGCCCAGGGGCACGTACCACCACCAGCCGCGTACCCGGAATCGCTGCAGCAGGTAGAACACGACGAGTCCGGCGGCTGCTCCGCCGAGAGCTGCCGGATTGAGATCGCTGGTGAAGAACAGGGCGATGACCAGGATCGCCCCCAGGTCGTCGACGACGGCCAGGGTGAGCAGGAAGGCACGCATGGCCGAGGGCAGGTGGGTGTTGAGTACGGCCAGTACCGCCAGGGCGAAGGCGATGTCGGTGGCCATCGGCACCGCCCAGCCTTCAGCACTGCCGCCGCCGGCCGCGACCGTGGCCAGGTAGATCCCCGCGGGCACCGCCATGCCGCATACCGCGGCGACGATGGGCAGGGCCGCGGTGGCGGGGGGGGGCGCAGCTGCCCGGTGACCAGTTCGCGCTTGAGTTCGATGCCGGCGACCAAGAAGAAGATCGCGAGCAGTCCTTCGGAACTCCAGTGCTCGACCGACAGGTCCAGCCCGAGTGCGGGTATGCCGAAGTGGGCGTCGCGCAGTGCCTCGTAGCTGCCGCTCCATGGGCTGTTCGCCCAGGCCAGCGCGACCACGGCGGCAGCGAGCAGCACCAGCCCGCCGACCGTTTCCGTGCGCAGGGCGCGGGCCACCTGTACGCGCTCCGGCCAGGGCAGCAGCCCCAGGAAGACCGAGCGTTCACGGGGGTCAGCATCACGCATCAGGCGGAACCTCCGGCGCCTCCGGGCCTCTCGCAGCTGTCGGGACCGGCCACTGGCAGGCTAGGCAGGCGCTTTTGTGCACGAGTGGTCGGACCGCCTCGGAGTCGTATGTGTCCACGCCGACCGGGGCCTACCGCTCCGCGGCATCACGTGCACGCATCAGGTGCCTCTTCGAATAGGGGGTCGGAGGTCTGTGGGCACTGGGACTGCGCGGCGGCGGGCGGGGCGAGGCCGACTGGCCGTCCTGGGTTCTCATCGGGCGGCGTTCTCGTGAGGAGCACTGTGAGGACCAGGCCCAGCAGGGCCACCATGGCCAGCACTATGGCGGCGGTCTTCCGCCGGTTCCGCCGTGGCCGACCGTCGACGCACATCTGGGGGAACTGCTCGTTCAGCATGCTGATCCGGGTGGCGAGTTCCGGGTCGTCGCGTGCTAGGCATCGCTCCATCCTTGCGAGGGCGCGTTCTTCGTCCATCTCGGGTTCCACGTCCTCACCTGCCTCTTTGTGGGTCTGGCCGTCTGCGAGCGGATTCAGCGGGCTGCATGTCGGGAGTGCAGGCCGGTGCTGGGTCGACCGCTGGTTCACTTGCCGTCGAGGAGGCCGGGAGGGATGCCGGAGGTGCTGTCGGCCTCGGCGGCGTCGGCGAGGGCCTGAGCCGCGGCCTCCGCCGCTTGCGCCGCGTCGTCCGCGGCCGGGGCGGACTTGTCGTCCGAGGTGTTCTCGCGGGTGGCTGGCGACCGGGGCAACACCTCGCTGAACGCGCGGGAGACACCCTCGAGTGCGGAGGTGACCTCGCTGGGGATCACCCAGAAGGTGCTGCCCGGGCCCTGGGCGAGCTGGGGCAGCATCTGCAGGTACTGGTAGGCAAGCAGTTTGGGGTCGGGGTCGTTGCGGTGTACGGCCTGGAACACCTCGTCTATGGCCCGGGACTGTCCTTCGCCCTTGAGGATCGCGGCCGTGCGGTTGCCCTCTGCGCGGAGCACGGCACCCTGTTTGTCGCCTTCGGCGGTGAGGATCTGGGACTGGCGCTGTCCCTCGGCTCCGAGGATCGCGGCCCGCTTGTCCCGCTCGGCCCGCATCTGCTTCTCCATCGCGTCCTTGATGGACTGCGGCGGGTCGATGGCCTTGATCTCCACCCGGTTGACCCTCAGGCCCCATTTTCCGGTGGCCTCGTCCAAGACCCCGCGGAGCTGATTGTTGATGGTGTCGCGCGAGGTCAGAGCCTTCTCCAGGTCCATCGACCCGACCACGTTGCGCAACGTGGTGACGGTCAGCTGCTCGACCGCCTGCAGAAAGTTGGCTATCTCGTAGGCGGCTGCCCGAGGATCGGTGACCTGGAAGTACAGGACGGTGTCGATCTCCACGACCAGGTTGTCCTCCGTGATCACCGGCTGAGGCTGGAAGGAGACGACCTGCTCGCGCAGGTCGATCTGCGGATAGACACGGTCGATGTAGGGGATGACCACATTGAGGCCGGGATTCAGAGTGCGATGGTAGCGGCCGAGCCGCTCGACATTGCGTGCGCGGGCCTGAGGCACGATACGCACCGCCCGCACCACGGTGAAGACCGCGAAGAGCGCGAGAATCAGACCGGCGACGAAGAGCGCCGAAACATCCATGGTTCACCCCTGCGGGTAGACGAGTGCGGTGGCCCCGCTGATCTCTACGACATCGACGGTCGTGCCAGGAGGGATCACCAGGGCCTCGTCATAGGCGCGGGCCGTCCATTCCTCACCGCCGATACGGACCCGCCCGCCCGCCCCCGTCACCTCCGCGACGACATAGGCGCTCCGGCCCACCAGCGCGTCCACGCCGAACCGCTCCACCTGAGGCCGGAGCATGCGGCGCAGCATCATGGGCCGGACGACAAGCACGCCGCCCGCGGCGGTGATGGTGAACACCAGGAACTGCAACGGCATCGGCAGCCCGAGCGCCGCGGACCCCGCCGTGATCAACGCGGCCACGCCCAGCAGGCCCAGCGCCGCGGTCAGAGTGAAGATCTCCGCCACAGCCAGCACCCCGGCGACGATCAACCAGATCAGCCACAGCTCCATGGCGCCTCCTGCCCCACGCGGGTGCGCGAACGGCTGGGTGACACTCCCCCTCAGTCATCGGCGCAAAGCCCACACTCACCTTCGAGTATCCGCCAAATCGGGCCTATCTGCCGCGTGGCGCATCGGAAGGAATGAGGGCCGTCATTCAGTAAGGGGAAATGGTGCGCCCAGGCGACGGTTGCCAGGGGCTCGGCGATGGTCACGGCGACGCCGTTACGGCCTTTGGCCTGCCTGAACAGCATTCCTTCTGCCTTCGAGGTCGCAAGGGCACCGACCGCCCCCGCCTCGCAAACCGTTGCCCTGCGGGCCGGGGGCCGCTCCCCTACGCCGGGCGCAGTGCGCCGAAGGCCTCGCCCGCCAGTGCGGGCAGGTCGAGGACGCCCTCGCTCTCGACCCAGGCCGCGAGGGCGCTGGTCATCGCGGCAAGACCGGCAGCCGCGACGACACGGGTGGCGAGCTCGCTCTCGGCGGGAGAGCGAGAGCGCAGTGCCCGCGCGAGGAGCTGCTGGGTGGCGTACTGGTTGTCCCAGGTCCTGGCTCGCAGGGCAGGCGTCTCGAAGATCAGACGGGTACGGACCAGCAGAGCCTCGCGGTCGGCTGCGTGGACTGCCTCCAGGCCGTGGACCAGGGCGTTGCGCAAGGCGGTGAGGCTGTCCTCATGCCGCGGCCGCTCCTCGATGAGGCGGGCGATGAGCGGATCGTAGTCGTCGGACTCGACCACCGCCTCCTTCGTCGGAAAGTGACGGAAGAAGGTCATGTGAGAGACCCCGGCCGCGGCCGCGATCTCCTCGACGGTCGTGTTCTGGTACCCCTGGGCCAGGAAGAGCCGCAGCGCCTGCTCCTGGATCGTGCGGCGGGTGTGGGCCTTTTTGCGCTCGCGCAGTCCGGGGTTCGGTTCGGGGTGGGACGTCATGGACCTGCTGCCTCCGGAGCACCTGCCGTGTTCACTGCCTGCTGTTGTCGAGTATGCGTGTGAGCGCCTCGTCGAGGTCCGCAGGGGAGGTTCCCCGCCACGCGAGATGACCGTCGGGCCGCACCAGGGCCGCGGTCCCTCCACTGACGGCGGAAACCCGGAGGGTGGCGACGGATCCCGCGCCGAGGTGCCGGCCCGCGATCGCCTCCCAGCCCCCGGGCGCCCCTCCCACGGGGACCAGCAGGCCCCAGTGGGCGGGCAGATGCGCGTACAGCCGTGTGACCGTGCCGTCCCTGCCGGTGCCGGCGAGGTCCGGGACCCGGTCTCCCGGCCGACTGCCACGGCCGTACGGGAGGCCGCCGCCGAGGGGTCCTCTCCGGTAGGTCAGGGTCAGCTGCGAGGACTTCTCCCACACGAGCCGTTGCACGAGAGGCCGGTTGAGGAGCGGGACGAAGATCTGGTCGCGCAGCATCCGCGCCCACCGGGTCTGGCCCAGGATCATGCCGGTCATGGCACTGGTGGACTTCAACACCTCCGCCGCCACCGGCCTGCGCTCCGCCTCGTAGGTGTCGAGCAGCCCTCCTCCGGCACGGCCGGCGGCGACCAGGGCGAGCTTCCAGGCCAGGTTCTCGGCGTCACCGAGGCCGGTGTTCATCCCTTGTCCGCCGAACGGGCTGTGGATGTGCGCGGCGTCGCCCGCGAGCAGGATCCGGTCCTGCCGGTACGTGGCGGCCAGGCGGCGCTGGATCCTGAACGTGGAGGTCCAGTGGGCGGCGCGGACGGCCGAGGAGGGGATGCCCGCCTCCTGGACGAGCAGGTCGCGCAGCACGGCCAGTGGTTCGTCACCGACTCCGACGCCGGCGGGGGCAGGGGCCATCAGCCGCCAGAGGTCCTCGCCGGGAAGCGGGAAGGCCCCGAACATCCGGTCGCCGCGCAACCACACGGCCACGCTGTCCCTGGGCAGAGGCAGCCCGGCGGTCACATCCGCCAGGAAGAACCGCTCGACCAGGGGCACCCCCGGGAAGGAGATGCCGGCCGCCTTGCGGACGCGGCTGTGCGCGCCGTCACAGCCCACCAGCCAGTCGGTCCGCGCCTCGCCGTCCGCGAGGCGGAGTACGACCTGCGCCCCTTCCTGGCTGGCATCGAGCAGTTCGCTGCCCCACTCGACCTCGACTCCGAGGGTTTGGAGACGCGCGCGGAGCCGGGCCTCCACGTCTGCCTGTGACATGAGCAGACCGGGCCGTGTCACCAGCTTCGTCGGCTCTCCCACTCGGAGCCGGGCGAGAGGCTTCCCATCGACATGAGTCAGGACCTGCCCGATCCGCACCGACCGGTCGGGCAGGTCCCCGAGGGCCCCCAGCCGGTCGAGTACCTCGGCTCCGCGAGGCTGCAGGCCCAGAGCCCGTGATGTCGCAGCAGGCCCGGGCGCCCGGTCCAGGACCCGTACGGCGATGCCTGCCAGCCGCAGCCCGCACGCCGCCGCGAGGCCGGTCGGACCGGCTCCCACCACCACAACCGCCTGACGGTTCACCCTTCAAGCCTCTCGTTAGTCACTAACATTAGTTAGAGCCTAACCTCAAGAGCCGGGGTCGTACAGGCCTGTGGGCGGCCGATCGACCGACAGCGCCGGTACGGCATCAGGAGCACGAGAAGACTGCCGAGATTGGGCAATGCGCACAGGCCGGCCGGACCGGAAGAATCCGGCCGAAGGGCTTCGGAGGAGCTGCGGTGTCGGCCGAGAAGGGACAACGCATGGCCAAACCCGTGCACGCTGCGATCGGAACCACCTGGATCCGCTGCCTGATCTGCCAGGGTGACGAGTTCCGGAAGCGGGAGGTCAAGCTCAACAGCTTCGGCTTGGAGTTCCTCAAACTGGCCTGGGCCGACGAATCGGCGACCGGCCTCATCTGCTGGCGATGCGGCCACGTTCACCTGTTCGTGAACCGTGACATACAGCTGCACCGCATCAAAAAGCGGTGAGAACCTGCTTGATCCGCGCGATCGCTCGCAGGTTCAGGGCCGAGACATGACCACCTGCTCAGGGCCACAGCCGATACGCTCGGACTCCGCCTCGATGTAAGCGGGCATCAGCGCGCGGAGCAGAGTGAAACCGACCTTCTCCGCCCTGTCCTTCTGTTCGAAGACGTAGATCACGGCTCCGGTCTGGCATTGCGCCCTGTACACCGCCCGTGTCTCGCTGAAGGATCCGTATCCGCTGGACCCCTTGATGCTGGAGCCTCCCTTCAGTACGTCCTGGGAGAAGACGTCCGCCAAGGTCGGGTCGACGACGGTCGTCATCCGGACTACGGCCCTGGGAATGTCTCCGGCCGCCTCGCAGACGCGGGCAGGCGCGCCCTCCCCACTGATCCGGGTACGTGCGAGCCCGCCTCGGTATTCCGTCGGGAGGCTGAGGCCCTTCATCCCGCAGAACAATTCCGGCTGCATGCTCTGCCAGGCGGCAGGGGCCCTCGTCGGGTGGGGTGCGGGGTAAGCACCGGAGCAGCCCAGGTCGCGTGTGACGCCGTTGGTCGCGTCCACCACCGCGCGGGCCAGCGCGGCGCGGTCCTCCTGCTCGTACTCGGATTCGATGTCGAGACCGGCGGAGCCCATGGCTACGTCGACCACGACCGGTCCTTCGAACTGACCGGGCCTTCCGGTGCAGGACTGGGGAACCGGCAGCCACGCTCGGGACGAGGAGACCATGCCGGGCAGCCCGTCTCCCAGAGCCACCATGCCGGCGGCCAGAAACTCCTCGGGCCACTGGCGTGCGTCGCTGCCGTAGAAGCCGTCCAGTCGGTGTACCCGTACGGTCAGCTGCCTCCTGGCCTCGTCGCCCTTGTAACTGGTGATGCGGCATTGGCCGTAGGCCAGGCCACGCCCCCTCGGATCGGGACGCAGCTTCTGCTCCTCGACCTCGGTCCGGCGGTCACCGAAAAGATCCGTCATCGTCGAGTCGCTCATGGAGTCCCAGCACGGTGCGGGACCGAGCAGGGGCAGGGTGCCCGTTCTCCAGCCGACCGCACCGGCCCCGAGCAGAGCACCGACGGCAAGGCCTACAACGGCGGTGCGCACCGTTCTCTTCCGCATCACCCTGCGCAGCAGCGAGGGGCGGGCGGTGCCGGGAACGGGAACGGGAACGGGAACGGAACATTGATCCTGGCCAGGGACGCAGGCGCCCGGCTGCTGCGGCAGACGGGCCTGGGCCTCCTCTGCCGCGGCGGCCACGGCCTGTTCCACCTGCTCTTCGCCGTCTGCCACCGACTTGTCTTCGGGTCCGGAGCCGCTCTTGTACGTACTCACGTGGCCTCCCCGACCTTGCACCCGATGCGCTTGCTGACGGACTCGACGAACTTCACGAACATCTGCCGGTCATCCGGGCGGCGCAAGACCTTGAGCCCCGGCTCGACATTTCCGTAGAAGACCGTCGGTCGCCCGTCACACGTGGCACGTACGAGTCCCTCACCCACGCCCTCGGGAAGCCCGTCGAAGAGTGCGACGATGCGCGGTTCGGCCGCCATCACGAACTGCGCGGCCGGCTCGTCGGGTACCCCGCGCGCACGCCACACCACGGAGCACGTCTGGAGCCGCTGACCCACCGCCCCCACCTGCTGCTGATAGGCCGAGCCCTTGCCGAACTCGAAGGTCAGCCCCGGTATCCGACACAGCGTGCCGGCGGCCGGCTCGTCCTTCTCGGCCGTGACCGCCAGCGGCGATGTCAGGCGCAGCGGCTTGCCCGGAGTGCATCCGGCCTTCGTCATGGTGGCCTCGGCCGCGGCTACCAGCATCCGGGCGACGTCCATCCTGCTGCCGATGGAGAAGGGCATGGCCTTCTTGCCCAGGTGGCCGTCTCCCCAGCTCTCGCTCCTGATCGTCACCACGGACGGCCTGCCGTCGGCATCGCAGGAGTCGGGGAGGACGAGCATCGCCCGGTCGTCCGCGACCAGTCCGTTCAGGCCGTCGGGCAACGGCGAGGCCGAACCGTCGAAGAAGTGGGCCATCCACGCACGGCGCTCCTCGGCACCGGCCGGGACGGGCCGGTATTCCAGGACGACGCGCTCGTCGAAGGTGAGCGGGTGCGTCGAGTCGGCATCGGCTACCGAGGAGGCGACCGCGAGTGTGCAGGTGGCGTTCGCTCTGACGGGCGATGGCGGCGGCGACTCCTCGCTCCGGCGCTCGGAGCCGGATTTGGCCAACGCCTCCTCACCGAGGAAGGACGGGCCGCTGTCCTCCTCCCACGCTCCCCAGCAGTATCTCGACGGGAAGGGCCAACTACCGCTCGCGTTCAGCCCGTACAGACCGGCACCGAACGCGAAGATGGCGCCGACCGTCACCACGGCGACGGCACTCCTTCGTCTCCTGTTCCCGACAGCCATCTCATCCCCCCTTGTACAGAGTGCAGAACAAATCGAACCCACCGATGCGGGCGCCGGCCCGCCCCGCCTGCTCGGACACCTCGACCGGCGCGCGAAGCCTGGGGAGAGCCGAGCTCCGGAGCCGGCTCCCCCTCTCCGAGACCTTCGGGTTCATCGCGGGGCGGACGTCCTCGCCATCACACGGGCTCCCCTGCCCTCCGCCTCGGGCGGTGCCGGGGCAAGGAGGAGGCAAGGCCGAGTACCAGGGCGCCCGCCACAGCCAGTCCCCCACCGACCGCCGTGCACATCAGGGTCGTATCCGGAGAGGCACCGGCCAGGCGCGGAATCGCGTTGACCGGCCCGAGCGCGTAGATCAGCAGGAGGGCTACGCCGCGCGGCCTGACCGGCGCCAGTCGCCCACGCCAGCGGCGGGGCACCCGGTCGGCCAGCATCGCGAGAGCCGCCGGCAGCAGGGTGAGGGAGAAGAGGGCAAGGCCGATCCACTGCCACTTCATGACGCGTGTTCCTTCCGGGACGAACCGGCGCCCAGCCTCGCCGGCCGTGCCTGCGGTACGCGCGACGGGACCGGTGACTGTTCCCACTCGGATCTTGACGCGCTTTTTGGACTTTAACGCGTGCCGCGATTGCCCGACCAGGGACGATCCAGTCCGTGAGCCGACGGAAACATTGCCGGAGCCCGGCAACACAAGGTCTGGCGTCGAGGCCGGAGTCCCGTCCCGCTACCGCGGCTGTGCATCGCGGACGCCGCACGCCCACTCGGCCCAGGTCCGGGTCGAGTCCTGGTCCCGGACGGGCTCAAGCCGACGGTGGAGGTGGCCCACGGCGAATAGCGCCGCACCCGGACCGGTCCGGGTGCGGCGGCTCACGAAGTGCAGCCGACCGCCTTCTGGGCGGCCGGGAAGTACGCGGCCATGACGCGGGTCAGGGCCGCCCTGCGCCCGGCCACGTCAGAGGTCTCGCTGGGTGGATAGATCTCGACGACGAATTGGCTGGGCTTGCCCTCGTACACGCATCGTTCGACGGCGACGGCCATGGAGTCGGCCACGCGTGCATCGCCGCCCACGTCGATCCGCACTGGGTTTCCGGAGCTATTCAGACGCTGTTCGATGACGCCGCCCATGACGTCTTCATCCGCCGTGGTCACGTCAGCTTTCACGGTCAGGACGGTCTTCTTGTCCACGGTCAGTTCACAGCGCGGAGCATGCGGCCTGGACGCGTACGTCGACTGGTCGAGCTGGTCTCCCGGCGGGAGCAGCGGCTCGAGCAGGGCCGAGTCGACGGCCACTCCGCACATGTCGCCGGGCAGCGCGTACCCTCTGCTCTGCGTACAACCAGCCGAAAGCATCAACAGCGCAGCCACTGATGCGGCCGTACGAAGGCGTCTCACTGGGCACCTGCCAAACCCTTGGCCGCATTGTTGCCTGTAATCGCGGACGTGTTGATTTCCTGCTCCAGAGTGCGTGGCGTATAGGAGTGCCCGGGGTTCTCCTTGGCCCACTCCTCGGAGAGCGTCCTCAACTGGTTCTCCCTGTGGGTGAACACCTTCTGGTTCTGCTCCTGGACTCCCGCCTCGATCCGCGCCTGCTCGTCGAGCTGCCACTGGTAGGCGAGTGCGTCCACACCACGCTGAACAGCGTCGCCGACGACCGGGATGAAGTTCGCTGCGCCGCCGAAACCGTGGTATCCCCACTTGGCATCCCAGGAGGGGTCGTCCTTGTCGGTCTTCAGGGCCTGATAGCGCGCCTCCTCGAGGAAGCCCACCGTGCGGCCCGCGTCTTGGAGCGTCTCGACGGGGTCACGAGGGCGCTCTGCGTGGATGTCCTTGAGCATTTCGCGGTTCATGGCCTCGTTGAGCATGCCGTAGGAGTTCTGGTCACGGGAGACCTGCTTGCTGACCTCCAGAAGCTGATGTCGGTCGAGCAGGCGGGGATCGTCCGAATCGTCCGACATGGCGCTCGCCGAGTGGTGCACGACATCGCTGTGGCTCGAGAGGATCTTGGCCATGTCGTCGCGCATCTCGGACGGGAAGTCGTCGCCCCGCTCGGAGAGGTACTTCAGCGATCGGTCCAGGACCTGGCGGTGCTCGGGGGTGAGCTCGACCGGCCGGGCGGTGGGGTCGTTCGGGTTGACCCCGGTTGCGGCGGAGACGAGGGCGGCGCCGGTGGCCTCGCGTGCGGAGTTGCCGTCCTTGCTGTTGAGTGGGGTGTCGTCGAAGGTCTGCCGATCGCCCAGGACGTAATGGGCGTTGTCGGTCGGCTGGGTGGCGTTGAAGAACTCTGTCGCGGCGTTGGGGCTGCCCGCGAGGGCGGTCATGAAGCCTGTCATGGGGTCGCGGCCGAAGTCCTCGCCGATGAAGTTCATCTTCGGCACAGGCGGGACTCCGCCGTTCCAGTAGTTGGCCGGGAGCTTCATCTTCTTCTCGGTGGCCACGAGTGCGTTGCCGTAGTCGTTCAGGAAGCGGTTGTCCCAGTCGCCGTTGCGCATCAGGTTGCTCATCACCTGATAGCCGTAGACCTGGCTGCCACGGGTCTGGATGCGCTCCTCGCCCAGTCTGACCATGTCGTTCTCCCAGCTCCGCATGGCCGGGCTGTCGGACTGAGTGGCGCCGGCCAGGGTCAGGGAGAGGTTGCGCTGGAAGTCACCGAGCTGGTCGTGCCGGGAGCGTTGCAGGGCTCCGCCGTCGGACGGGTCGGCCAGATCGGCCCAGAAGTCGAGCAGGCCGCGCGGGCCGATGGAGGTGGCGAGCGTCTCCTGGAAGAGCCGGTCGTCCTTGTACCTGGCCAGATCGCGGTTGAGTTGGTCGAACTCCCCGGGGGACATGTCGTCGCCCTTGGTCTTGAGCAGCTTCGCGATGCGGTCGGCGTCCTTCATGGCGTCCGCCGCCCGGTCACGGTCGGTGTAGGCGGCGTCTGAGAACCCGTACGGCGTCTGACCGACCAGCATCGTCAGCGCCTGGGCTGCCGTGGTGTCGCTCTCGGTCGCCCCTTCCAGGATCCGCTGCACCTCATCGCGGAAGGCGGTCGCGTCGGCCTCGGTGTGCTCGGGCACCGTATGGCCCTCGGCCGCCCTGTCCGGGTGGATGTTCATCGTGACCGTGAATCCGCCGCCACCCGATGCGACGACCGTGAGGTTCTTCTCCAGGGCCCGCCGGATCGCCTCGTTCAGACGGGCCTTGTAGTCGACGAGTTCCCCGTGGGTGTCGCGCAGGATGTTCCCGATGCTCGTGGCCTCCGTGGCGGCATCGGCGAACTCTTTGGCGGTCTTGCCGATGAACTCCTTCGTCACCGTCGCGTTCACCCCCGCCCAATCGGCTTTCGCCGCCTTGCCGCCGAGATCACCGCGGGCATCCGACTCGATCTCCCACAATTTGGTTGCCATCGCGGTCCAGTCGCTCACGGCGGTGGCCAGCTTGGAGAAATCCGCGAAGCGCAGTGCGTCCAAGTCCATCAGTGCTGCGCCCTCTCCTCAAAGCCCTTGTCCAGCTCGGCAAACTTGAACTGGGTGGTGAGCCAGTACTCGTCCCCGGCATGCGCGTTCTGCGTGTAGTCGAGATGGTTGGATATATGAGCGCAGGCTCCGAGCAGAGTGCCGACCTGCTCACTCCACTTGTCCGCAACAGTCGACAGGGCGGCGCCCAGCGCGAAATCATTCTTCAATGAACCGGCAGCCTCATGGGTACTGGCCTTCGCGTGGTCCCCGTCACTGCCGAGTCGCTGCTGGAGCCTGAACGCCGCGTCCCCCACGGCTGCCAGATCCTGACGATCCATCTGCAGATCCCCCTGCGGCCCCGGCCCACCTCCGCTCGGATCGAGTTGGTTGAGCCGCATCGCCGTCTGACGATCGGCCGCAGCCGACTTCAGCTCCGCCCATTCCTTATCGAATGACACAAGTCCCCCATGACGAACGCACGCTCTCCGGACGATCGGACACCCAGGCTAATACGACGTCCACGCATCAGCATGGTGCCGCCAAGGGTCTCGGAGGACCGCTCGGCGGAGCCGAGCCACTGGTAGTGGGTGGCGGGAGAGCCCGCGCGGACCCTGCCGTACTCGTAGGCGCTCATCGCGGTCGGCGGCTTGGCCGCGTCCAGCGGGAGGGCCAGGGCGACGTCACCGTGCAGGTTCGACACCTGGAGGACAGTCTCCCCGGAACTCGACCTGGCGGCCGTGAGGCCGCGCCCGCGAGGCCCTGCATCATGCGGGGTGATCCCGCCGGCCGCGTCCTCGGTGATCCACCGGGGCTGTCGGCGTCGCCCGCGTAGCGGTTGCCCTTCGACGCGGTCTGCGTCCAGGTACCAATGGAGTTGGACTCGGTCGTGAGGGTCCGGGTCCGCTGCGCGGGGTCAAGGTCTGCGGAGAGTTGCCCGCGGTCTACCGCTCGACCAGGTCGCTGTTGTAGTAACTGAGCGTGGTGCCGCCCGGCATGGCGGTGATGCCGCCAACTTTTGCGCGTGTACGTACGCCCCGACCACCGCAGGTACAACTTGGCTCGCGCCATGGTCCGGACGGCCTGCGCATTCGCCACTTGCACACACATGTGGACGTCCCCGGCGCCGGGGCGTTCTGGCGCAGCCTCGCGGTCGAGATCTCCGACGCCCGTACGACGGGCCAGCACCGCGGCTTCGGGACGATCCACTTCGAGATCCCGGTCCCCGCCCGGGCTCCCGCCATCACCAACCCTCCAGCGGTGCACGCCTGAGGCCCTCGCCGCACCACGCATGGTCGACCGTCGGCGGCGGACCAAGATCCGGGCCATTCACGGACCAGCACCCCACCACCACGCCGAGCTGGCACCGTTCTGGCAGGTCAGCGAGGTGCCTGCTGTGTACTACCAGCACACGAAGAACCTGCTGGTCGTCTGCAGGACTGGTCCGAGGCGCCGCCCTGGGCATGCTGACAAGGGAAAGCCGCCGGTCACTGTCCGCCAGGCCATGGTGGTCGCGTGTAGTCGCAGGCCGAGGGTGCAGGCTAGCTCCATCTCATCGAGGTACAGCAGCGCGCACATCGACAACTGCGAAGGTGCAAGAGTTTTTGAATCGCAAGAGGCAGCAGTGTTGTGCGGCCTACCATGTGTCGCTGGCGATGAGACGGTCCCAAGTTCTGACCGCCGAGTTGTGCCGCGAGTCCCGGTGACTACTGGGTTCAGGCGAGACAACAGACCACGGCCTGGGCCGGTGACCCGCTCCACGTTTACGTTGCCCAGGAGGACAAACTGCGCTTCATCGTGCTCGATCGAGACGGTCCCACGGACAACGGTCCTCGCGCCTGCTTGCTGTCGCCACGCGGTGATCCAGGGCCTGACAGCTATGCAGCGGACGATGAGTACATGACCCTCTACCAACTGTGGTTCCGTAACCACGGATCGCTCGTCGAGTTGGGTGCGGTAAAGATCGGGTATGCCGACCTCATTCGGGGCGAGAGGCCTCTCGAGGCAGGATCGTTCTCCACGCTCACAGGACTTGATCAGCGCCTGTACTGGTTTTCCGTGGGGCAGAGCGACCTCTATTACGAGAACATCTGAGCTTGTTCCGCTTTGACGGACACGGTTGGTGTGTTGGTCAGGCCGCGAGGGCGGTTTCGTATTCGGCGGGGCTGCGGTAGCCGAGGCTGCTGTGGAGGCGGTGCACGTTGTACCAGCTCTCGATGACCCCGTTGCCCAATTGGGTGAATGCTGTTGGTCTTGGTCGTGCCTGGTGGCTGAGGGGTGGAGCCTGAGGATCGGGGCTTGGGTGGCAGGCCTGTGGTTCGGTCGTGGGGCGGAGAGTCGGGTGTCGATGCGGGCAGGCTCGGGTCGGGAGGTTCCTGAGGGGACGCGGACGGTGGCTCGAGCAGCGTTCCCGAAGGGCTGCCTGGCGCTGCGGGTGCGGGATGCGCTTGGTCCGCTCTTCGATGACGAGATCTTCAGGTCAGCGTTCGGTGTGCGGGGCCGACCGGGTGTCGCACCGGGACAGTTGGCACTGGTCAGCGTGCTGCAGTTCGCGGAGAACTTGACCGACCGACAGGCCGCCCATGCAGTACGCGCGAGAATCGACTGGAAGTACTTGCTCGGCCTCGAACTGGCCGACCCCGGATTCGACTTCACCGTGCTCACCGGCTTCCGTGAACGTCTCCTGGCCCACGGGCTGGAGGAGAAGATCCTGGACCTGCTGCTGGTGCGGCTCAACGAGCTGGAGCTCGTGTCCGGCCGGGGCCGGCAGCGCACCGACTCCACCCACATCCTCGCCGCAGTGAGAGATCTCAACCGCCTGGAGTTCGTCGGCGAGACACTGAGAGCCGCCCTCGAGACGGTTGCCGTGGCAGCACCCGAGTGGCTCGCCTCCTGGATGCCAAGGAGCTGGCAAGAACAGTACGGGGCCCGCGTCGACTCCTACCGACTACCGAGCGACGAGAGCGAGCGGACCCAACTGACCTGGCGCATCGCGGCCGACGGCTACCAGTTCCTCGAAGCGGCGTTCGAGGCCAGCGCTCCCGCCTGGCTTACTCAGGTCTCGGCTGTCGGCATCCTGCGGACCGTATGGCTCCAGCAGTTCCAGCGCACGATCACGGACGGAGTGCAGGAGGTGGCCTGGCGGGGGAAGAACGAGCTTCCGCCCAGCAGAGCTCGGATCACCTCGCCCTACGACCCCGATTCCCGCAACGCCGTCAAGCGCGGCTCGGCCTGGGACGGCTACAAGGTCCACTTCACCGAAACCTGCGACGCCAAGGAGACCGGCCAACCCCACCTGATCACCCACGTGGTGACCACCGACGCCACGGTCGGCGACCCCGTGGTCGTCGACGAGATCCACGATCAGCTCGACGCCAAGGGCCTCCTGCCGGGCGAACACCTGATGGACGCCGGCTACATCTCTGCGGAACTCCTGCTGACGGCGCCCAGCCGGCGAGGTGTCCGCGTCATCGGCCCGGTCCGGCCCATGACCCGCCGCACCGTCCAGGCAACCGGCTACGACAAGGCATCCTTCAGCATCGACTGGGACGCTCGCCGCGCAACCTGCCCCGCCGGCGCCCACAGCCGCTACTGGACCGAGGGGCTCGACAACAACCAGCGATCCGCGATCCGCATCCGCTTCGCCACCGAGACCTGCGCGCCTTGCCCCTCCCGCGGACAGTGCACCAACTCGACGCACTACGGTCGCCAGCTCACCGTCCGCCCACAAGATCAAGACGCCGTCCTTGAACGCGTCCGCGCCGAGCAGACCACCGAGGAATGGAAGGCCGTCTACGCGATCCGCTCCGGCGTCGAAGGCACGATCCACCAGGCCGTCACAGCCGCGGGCACTCGCAGAACCCGCTACGCAGGGCTACGGGAGACCGCTCTCGCACACATCCTCACAGCCACCGCCGTCAACCTGCTCCGCCTCGATGCCTGGTGGACTGGACAACCACTCGCCCCGACCCGGACATCACACCTCGCCGCCCTCGTTCTCGCCGCATAGCCAATTGGGCAACGGGGTCTCTCGATCCACTCGAATATCGCGGTGCGGGCGGCGGCCCTGCTGGGCCAGGGACAACTGTCACCCAGCTCGTTCTTCAGAGTGGAGAAGAACGATTCTGCGAGGGCGTTATCCCAGCACTGACCCGTGCGGCCGACGGACAGTCTGACCCCGAACTCCCCTGCCAGGATCGCGAGTTCACGGCTGGTGTATTGGCAGCCTCGGTCGGAGTGAAAGATCACCGGGCCGGACGGACGGCGGGTGTGGCAGGCGGCCTCGAGGGCGTCGGCGACGAGTTCGGTTCGCAGGTGGTCGGCGGTGGCCCAGCCGACGACGCGGCGGGAGGCGATGTCGATGACGGTGGCCAGGTAGAGCCAGCCCTCGTCGGTGGCGATATAGGTGATGTCGCCGCACCAGCGGGTGTCGATCGCTGCCGGGTCGGGCCGAAAGTCGCGGAGGACCAGGTCAGGGCGCGTGGCGGCCTGGGGGTCGGGGATGGTGGTGCGGTGCCGTCGACGACGGTGGCGGCCGGCGAGTCCGGCTTGCCGCATCAGGCGGGCCACCCGCCTGCGGCCGCAGCCAGCGCCCTCGCGCTTGAGGACGGCGTGAATGCGCAGGGATCCGTAGGTTCCGCGTGACTGCTGGTGCACGGTGGTGATCCGCTCGGTCAGCTCAGCGTCTCGCGCCGCGCGGGGACCAGGGACACCAGTGCGGCGGGCGTAGTAGGCGGTTCGGGAGACCTCGAGCAGTTCACATGCCTTCTTGACGCTGTGACCTGCAGTTTTCTCCGCCTCGATGAACGGGTGCACGTTCACCGGGTCTCCGTCGCGAAGAAAGCCGTCGCACGCTTGAGGACCTCTACGTCCTCCCGCAGCCTGCGGTTCTCGCGCCGCAGAACCGCCAGCTCCTCGCGCTCGCTGCTGGTCAGACCGTCGCGATCGCCCGCATCGACCTCGGCCTGACGCACCCAGCTCCGCACCGCGGTCTCGGTCAGGTCGAAGTCCTTGGCCACCTGGCCGACCGAGCGGTCACCACGCAGGCACAGACCCACGATCTCGGCCTTGAACTCCGCCGTGAACGAGCGCCGAGGACGCACCTTCTTCTTCGCCATGCTCTCCATGATGGACATCATCCTTCCGGGGCCCAAGCCCCTGATCTCGGATGTCCGTCAAAGCGAAGCAAGCCCAATCCGCAAGCTTGGCAGCGAGACGCGGCACGCGGTCTTGAGCGGTCTGTGCGATATGGCGCTCGACCCCTCGGACTTCGCGACCGCCATGCAATGGGACGTCACACACACATCGCTGCTGCGTAGCCTCGAGTCACGGACGGTGGCAGCCCAGTTCCGGCGCATCGCGCAGGGCGGCCCCCGGCTCACGGAGTACCGCTTCGACTACCTGGGCCCCGCCGGGCACGGTAGCTCGGACGGCAGTACCACGAAACCCTGGCACCTCTCCTTTTCAGTCGAGCCGCATGCACAGCCCCCCACTAACATTCACGTGCTGATCGGTCGGAACGGGGTCGGAAAGACCACGGTGCTCGGCGACATCACCAGGGCCGTCGTACATCCGGAAGAGGACAGCGATGAGGTGGGACGTCTCATCTGGAGCGAGGATGGACCCGGCTCCTTCGTCAACGTGGTCTGCGTGACCTTCAGCGCCTTCGACCCGGCTCAGGAGCAGTTCGAGTCGGAAGAGGACACTGCTGAACAGGGTGAACTGGAAGGCTGGGACGGCGCGCTGGACGTTGCCGACGGCCAACCACCTCCCGCGGCCGAGGACAACGTTGCGGGTGTCTCCTACAGGTATGTGGGCCTTGCCAAGGTGGATGAGCTGGGGCGCCCGACTCGGGAGCGCAAGACGCGCCTTGACCTAAGCAAGGAGTTCGCCAAGAGCGTGGAGGAGGTTGTCGCCGCCGGCCGAGTCCACAGTTGGATCAAGGCGCTAGAGGCGTTGGGTAGCGACCCGTACTTCTTCGAATCTCCGGTCCGCTCCTTCGCGCAGGCTCTCCTGGACCGCGGCGTGTTCGGCCGTACGAGCGACCGTGACGCTGCTTTGGAGATCTTTTCCAGTCTCAGCTCGGGACATGCGATTGTCCTGCTGACGATGACGCGTCTGGTGGAGACCGTCGCCGAGCGGTCGCTGGTGCTCCTCGACGAGCCTGAAGGACATCTGCATCCGCCGCTTCTGGCGTCCTTCGTCAGGGCCCTGTCCGACCTGCTCACCGACCGCAATGCGGTCGCAGTCCTGGGCACCCACTCGCCGGTGGTCCTGCAGGAGGTCCCGCGCTCCTGTGTCTGGAAGGTCAGCCGCCAGGGCACCATGCAGCCGTAGCGGCCATCGATCGAGACCTACGGCGAGAACGTCGGGGTTCTCACCCACGAGATATTCGGCCTCGAAGTCCGGCGGTCGGGGTTTCACGCCGAGATCGAGAAGGCAGTCCGGGAACTGGGCACGTACGAGCAGGTCCTGGCGCGATTCGGCGGGCAGCTCGGCGGGGAAGCGAAGGGCCTCGCACGGATTCTGCTCGCCTACCAAACGTCGCAGGGGCGCCGCTGATGTGGCCGCTGGAGCCGCCTAGGGTCACCGCCCGTCAAAGTTACGAGGCGTGTGTGGCCGGCACCAGGAACGCGTCCCGCCAGGCACGACTTCTGGCCGCCACTGACAGCATCGAGGAAGCGGGCGAGCAATTCCGGTGCGCGGCCCAACAAGGCTCCCTGCACACCCTCGAGTGCGCGGCCTTCGCTCTGCCGAGTATCTCAGCGGCCGAAGCCGTGGCGTGGATCTACGAGAACGGCATGCTCGGTACCAAGAACGGTCGAGTCATCTACGAGCAGCTGAGAACAGCCCCCCAACATGATCGTTGCCCCTTGTGCGGACACGGGGTCGTGAGAACCCTTGACCACGTCCTGCCAAAGAAGTCGTTCCCTGCATTGTGCGTCGATCCCTTGAATCTGGTGCCCGCCTGCGCCGACTGTAACCACGCCAAGGGAGACGCCCTCCCGATGAGTCTTCAGACGACTCCCCTGCACCCCTACCTCGACCGCATCGACGATGACCACTGGCTCGACGCCAGGATCGTGGACGACAGCCCTCTTTGGCTCGAATTCTTCGTCAGCCCCTCGCCATCCTGGGATCAAGTCCTCGCTGACCGAGTTCAGTACCACTTCGGACTTTTTGGACTGTCCAGTCTCTTCGCCATCCAAGCGAACCGAACCCTGAGCAGCATCCTCAGCCTGCTCACCGCTCTGCGTCACACTGGTGGGGCCCAGGAAGTGCGCAACTACTTGGCGGACGAGGCCGCCACACGCCTCGCTGACCGCCCCAACGGCTGGGAAGGAGTCACTTACCGGACTCTGGCGAGCAGCGACAATTTCTGCAACGGCGGCGTCATACCCTGACTCCGGAGATTCAGCACACATCGCCGGTGATTGCACAGCAAGCGCGCACGGTCCGGGCCTCGATCGCCTAGCGCGTGTCTCTTTGATCCGTTGGTCAGTTGATCGGATGTGTCCGTCCGATTAGTGATCACCGATGCGATGTGGGACCGGATCGAGCCGCTGATGCCAGCCGATCCGGTCCGCGGCAGGCGATGGGCCGACCACCGCCGCACCCTTGAGGCCATCGCCTGGAAGTACCGCACCAACTCCCCTTGGCGGTACCTGCCCGACGAGCTCGGCCCGTTCCAGACCGCCCACAAGCGGCTGATCAGGTGGGGAGTCGACGGCACTTGGGAGACGATCCTGGGAGTGGACGGGGGCTTGGCCACCGGCATGATCGGGTGGTGGGGGCCGGAGTCACCCGCCTGTTCGTTGCGGGCGGGTGAGGCCGTGGCCGAGAGATGCGAGGAGATTCATCGGTGAGCTGGCACGAGCACCACGACAGTCGGTTTCTGCGGTGGCGGGCGAGGGAGCCCGAGGTCGCGGCTTGGGCTGCAAGGAGGCGGATGCCGGTCGGGGCGCTGGACGACGTGGGCCTTCTTCTGGATGCCGAGGCTCCTGCCTGTCACCACTGGTGGATACCGGACGGCCCCATGCTGGAGCCGCAGGAGATGTACCTGGCGGTGGTGTACTGGCAGTGCGGTCACTGCGCGATCTGCGGGAAGCCGAACAACTACCAGCACGCAGTGCGGGACTTCGACCCGGTCACAAGGTATGAGCGCGGCATGCTGTGTCCAGACTGCAAGGCTGACGTGGACTCGGGTAGGGATGATCGGAGGCTGCGCCTGTATCGCGAGTTGCCGCCGGCTGCGATCCTCGGCGTGGTCAGTCGGAGGGTCGAACTCGACGAGCGGTGGCAGCGGCTCGGTGTCGCCGAGCAGGATCACCGCCGGGAGCAGCGTCTTGCGGCTGCACGGGCCGCGAGCATGACCGATGTCCGGCTCACCGAGATGCACGAGCGAATGGCTCGGGTGGGCCTTCCCGACGCGAACTACGACACGCACTGCGGGTGCGGTCCGTCGGTCACCTGCGCGACTCGCTGCATCGAGTCGCGGAAGTGGCGGAAGGCCGCTGTCGAATCAGGGATTGTCTCCAGCGACGAGGACATCGAGCGGCTGGATGAGACATACCGGTGGGCATCCGAGAGGGCGGCGCAAGGGCGTGGGAGGAGGGATCCCCTGACTCCGGTGGTCTCACCGCCGCTGGACTCGCTGAGCGATGTGGATGCGCTGGATGGGCGGCTATTCGAGCAGTTCGTCGCCGAGCTGCTCCGCCGGAGTGGGGCTGAGGTCGTCCAGGCGGGGGGTGGGGCGAACGACAGAGGGGCGGACATAGTCGCCGTCCTACCCATCTACGGCCGGGTGGTGGTGCAGTGCAAGCACAGGTCGACGGGACGGCCGGTGACGCCGGACGAGATGTACTCCTTGAATGGGACGGCCCGGCCGGAGCATGGCGCGGACACCGTGATGATGGTGACGAACTCGACGTTCACCTCGAAGGCCATGCAGTTCGGGATTCGCCATGGGATCTACCCCGTGGACGGCTACGAGCTGGGTCGTTGGGCGTTCGGAGGGTGGCCTCTGCGCTCTGTACTCGCCGTGATCGCCGAGCACCCTGATTGGCCGAAGGACGATCGCGAGGAGGGCGCGGACGAGCCGGCTCCCACACTTCCGGCCTGATCGGTTTCTCCCCGGCTACGGGTACGCCCGGACCGTGGAGGCAGCGGGCTTTCGGTGGGCACCCCGCAGGCCCGTTGTCGGACCCCACTGCCAACATGGACATCAGGGCTGCGATTTTGACAGCGAGGGGGCAAACATGCGGATGACGGTGCCGACCGAGGTGCTGCGCGAGGCGATCGTGGACGCACTGGTCGAGTTCGCGCCGGACGGGTCACGGCTGATGGTCCTGCTTGGTCGACTGGGCCTGGAGTCGCCGGGCGAGGTGTTCATCGAGGACGGCCTGTTCACGTACACGCGGGTGCGCCTGGACACGGTGAAGACCGATCAAGACCTGATCGCCTTTGCGCAGCGGGTGGTGACGCAGGTCGGGAGCGATCGTGTGGATGAGATGCTCCGGACGTACGGGGTTCGCAGTGCGCATGGCCAGTTCCAGCAGCTGATCTTCGCGGGCCTCGGGCCGAAGCCGAAGATCGTGATGGTCGACGCGACGCAGAACATCATCAAGGTCACGACGCACCGGCACCTGTGGATGATCTACGACCGGCCGCTCTTGTCGTCGGGGCTGACCGTGCAGGCTCTCATCGACTGGTGGCGTACGGAGCACCCGGACCTCACCGCGGGCAAGGACGACGTCGCGGTCAGTCGCCTGCTGCGTCTTCGGATGTTCCAGTCGCTGCCGAAGACGTCCCCGCCGCAGCGCAGGTTCTTCTCCTCGTACTACGCCCGGGTCGACCGGCTGTACCCCGCGCTGGGCTTCGAGCAGCCGGCCCTGCTCCCGGAGGTTCACCTCCACTACGACCCCTACTCCCAGACAGACCCCACCAACGACAAGGACCTGGAGCGGCAGCGGATGGACTTCCTCATGCTGCTCCCTGACGGCTCACGGGTCGTGATCGAGATCGACGGAGCGCAGCACTACAGCCGGGAGGAGCGGCTGGCCGAGGGTGTCCGGAAGATCGCTTCGCCGCAGCTGTACGGGGAGATGATGGCTGCGGACCGGGATCTGAGGCTGTCCGGCTACGAGCTGTACCGCTTCGGGGCGCGTGAGTTGCCGCCGGAGCAGCCGGACACGGTGGGGGCGGTCGTGAATGAGTTCTTTGAGCGGCTGCTGCCCGCTGCCGAATAAATCCGGTCGGGCCGAGCCTCATGGTGCCCCTCACTTTCGGATGGGGGCATCGTGCTGTCTCTACCGAGCTGGTATCCAAGGACGCGGCAGCCGTCTCCCAGCCGAGGTAGGACCGCCATGTTCGAGACCCCCACCCCCGCCACCGCCGACCGGATGCTGGCCGCCCAGCAGCACGCCGCCGATCAGTTCGGCCTGCGCGCCACCGGCCGCCGGGTGTGGGGGTACCGGGGCCGGACCCTGTCGTCGGCGGCCGGTCCGCACTGGCTCCGCGTGGTCTGCGCCGAGGCTGGCATCGAGGGTGGAACGCTGTGGAACGGCCCGTCCACCTCCCGCACCCTCCCCGCCGCAGTGCCGCGGCCCGACCTGTGCCGCATCCGGGACTGGACCACCGACGGCTACGCCTACCGGGCCGAGCTCTACGCCCTCGCCCCCGACCCGCGGGATCCGACCGCTCTCCCAGCGAGGATCGGACCAGGCGATGCAGTCGTCCGCGTCGACCAGGCCGGTTATGCAGCGGGCGAGGCGAAGGCCGCTGTCGTGATGGGAGCGGAGGATGTACGAACGGCGTGCAGGTTTCGCGGCCCTCGACGGTCAGGACTGCGCTGTTCCGACGAGTCGGGTCGGCCCCCGCACGGCGAGTTGGAACCAGCGCTTCGCTTCCGTGCACACTGTGGACTTCTCGTCCTGCATGAACCCGACCTCCGGCCTCGCTTGGCGGAAGCGCGTACCGAGCGGGACCGCCAGGCCGAGTCCCAGGCACGGGCGCAACTACGCCGGCAATGAAAGCCGTAGCTCTCCCCTCAATGGATGCCGCCCTGGCGGAGGGCATCGGGCGACGTCGCCACGTGCGCGCTCAGGGTGCCCTGTTCAAGCTGGGAACCGGTGCCGTCAGCCTGGTGATCATCTGGGCGCGGCCCCAATAATCAAGATGGGCGACAGGAAGCTGCTCACCCATGTGCCACGGTACGCGCTCGTGCGCTCCCTGCCGCGCCGGGACTAATTGGGCCATCCTGGTGACATGGCGACCCTCCCGAAGGCTCCATGCCCCTCTTGCTCCGTTCCGCACGCCTTGTTGCCTACCAAACGGATCGGGTACGGATCGGTCAAGGACCACAAGATCGAGCCCCGGGCACTGGTGCTGTGCCCGGGCAGTATGGTCCACGTCGCTTACGCAGAGGCGCGGGCATGGCAGCTCGAGTTCGAGCGCGTACAGCAGGAGGCAGCGGCGCCGACCGCAGTGGAAGAAATGCTCTTCGAGGGATGAGGATCGGAGGGTCGCACCCATGCAACTCACCGCAGTAACACCGAGGAGCTCGCGAAAGTCACCAAGCCCCGGCATCCCGCCGACGCTCAAAGACCTCCGCACCCCGGACGGCGGCGGCTGCCGTGAGTGACCGAGAGACGTCGCTGAATGACAATGCTCCACCTCAGCGTCGGGTTGCCGGGGCCGTTGTGGTTCATGAGGGTCGAGTACTGCTCGTACGGCGACGAGTTGCAGAGGGCCAACTCTCGTGGCAATTCCCGGCGGGCAAAGTCGAACCGGGCGAGTCATGCGACGAAGCCGCCGTCCGCGAGACGAAGGAGGAAGCCGGCCTGGACGTGGTCCCTGTTGTTCGGCTGGGCGAGCGGGTCCATCCCATCACCAGTCGGCAAGTGTCCTACACAGCCTGCGAGGTGGTCGGCGGGGCCGCGCACGTGGCGGCCGCTGACGAAATCGCTGAGGTTGCGTGGGTGACCCTGTCGGAGATCCCGCAGTACATCCCGTACGGACTCTTCAAGCCGGTCCAGCAACACCTGGACGTTGTCCTTCGATCTTGACCACGGCAACCAGGACGAGAATGCCTCGGCCCCCCGGAGCAGCAGCCCATGGGCGTGGTGCCCTCTCTCGGCGGCCCGCACCCCGGCGGGTTCCAGGACCTATGGACGCGGCCGCCAGATTCTTCAGAGAGGGTGCTCAGCTGAAGCATCCGGTCACCTCAAAGCCGTAGGCGTCCGGCGCGCGCACGACGTTCCGTCACAGACTGGTGGAGGGGACTGGACAAGCGAGGGCTCTGTCACTTGTGCACAAGATCCGCCAGGCACACTCCATCCACGGATCGCGCGCCCCTGCCGGGCCCGAAGGCACGATTGTAGGAGCCGACGGCGCAGCGGCGACCACCCCTATCCTTCGCAGGCAAGAGGACTCGACCAGCCAGCGGTCAGATCTAACTACTCGTCAGTAGAGTCAGCAAAAGGTCAGCATTCGTTCGACCAAACTTGGTAACAGCTGGCAACATATGAGACTCGACCGGCGGCGTCGAAGGCTCTCGCACCATGCCCATCGACCTCCCGTGCGAAGTCAAAACCGGAGGGCCGGGAGCGAGCACCGCACCCGACCCTCACCCCACAAAGAGCAGCAGGTCAACGCACCCTCCCCCTGGCTTTCAGGTGCGTCGGCGGGAGTTCGGGAGCCGGAATCGGAGGGCCGTCGTAGCCCTTCACCTCACCGAATCGCGACCCATTCATCCAGTCCTCGCGGGCCTGCGCGATATCATCGTGTGACCGTCCGATCCAGTTCCAGAACATCACGATCACCTTAGGTCCCGCGCTGGTCTGCCCTTGTTGACGCGTCGGCCAGCACACCCGCGGCACACCAGATGAGGCCGAGCGCTCGGGTTTCACGCGAGGTCGGGCCAGGCGCCCCCGAGCGCAAGCCGGGCCTCAGCAGCGGAGTCGATCCGAGCTCTACCGCTGCATCCCCTTCTACGCCGGCCCCACCGGAGTAACGTCGCTCCCAACGCTGCGTAGTCAGCACCAAGTCAGCACGGGACAGGTTGCGAGGGGTGCTGACATGGGGTTTCAGGTCAGCACCAAGTCAGCACGGGACTCAGCACCGCATCCCCAAAGCGGGCGCAACTCTGCAATTCCGACAGGGGCTTCCCACCCGCTTCCGGAGGGGCCCCGGGGATCGGTTCGGGCCGAGTGGTGATCGGGCACACTCAGGTGGGGGTGATTGTGATGGCACGCCACATATGCCGCTGACCTGCGGACTCCTACGTTGTGCCCACGCCCGACGTTCCCGCAGACACCTGGAAGTGGTGCACATGACCTTCACCGGTACCGACCCTAAGGCTCCAACCGGAATCCGGCGGATCGTTGCCGCCAGCCTCATCGGCACCACCATCGAGTGGTACGACTTCTTCCTCTACGGGACCGCTGCCGCCCTGGTGTTCAACAAGCTGTTCTTCCCCACCGCGGATCCGCTCACGGGCACCCTGATCGCCTTCCTCACCTACGCCATCGGCTTCCTCGCCCGGCCGCTGGGCGGGGTGGTCTTCGGGCACTTCGGGGACAAGGTCGGGCGCAAGAAGCTGCTGGTGCTGAGTCTGCTGATGATGGGTGGGGCGACCTTCGCGATGGGGCTGCTGCCCACCCACGCGAGCATCGGGGTCGGGGCGCCGATCCTGCTGACCGTGCTGCGCCTGGTGCAGGGGTTCGCGCTGGGCGGCGAGTGGGGCGGGGCGGTGCTGATCGTGTCCGAGCACGGCGGCGCCGAACACCGCGGGTTCTGGGCGTCCTGGCCGCAGTCCGGGGCTCCCGGGGGCAATCTGCTCGCTACCGGAGTGCTGGCGCTGCTCGCGGCCGTGCAGTCGGACGCCGCGTTCCTCTCCTGGGGCTGGCGGATCCCGTTCCTGCTCTCGGGGGTCCTCGTGGTGGTCGGGCTGTGGATCCGCCTCTCGGTGTCCGAGTCGCCCGTGTTCCTCGCGTCGCAGGCCGCGGCGGCGGGCCGGGTGGAGGCCGAGAAGCCGCCCGTGGTGCAGGTGTTCCGCAAGGACTGGCGGCAGGTGCTGACCGCCATCGGCACCCGCTTCGGCGAGAACATCTCGTACTACGTCCTCACCTCCTTCCTCCTCGTCTACGTCACCACCCACCTCGGCCTCCCCAAGACCACCGCGCTCAACGCGCTCCTGATCGGCTCGGCCGTGCACTTCCTGACCATCCCCGCCTGGGGGGCGCTCTCGGACCGGATCGGGCGCCGGCCGGTGACGCTGATCGGTTCGGTCGGCATGGCGCTGTGGGCGTTCGCGTTCTTCGCGTTGGTGGATTCGAAGTCGTTCGTCGTCATCACCCTCGCCGTCACCGCCGGGTTGCTGCTGCACGGGGCGATGTACGGGCCGCAGGCCGCCTTCATCTCGGAGATGTTCGACACCAAGGTCCGCTACTCGGGGGCCTCGATGGGATCCCAGCTCGCCTCGATCGTCGCGGGGGCGCTGGCGCCGATCATCGCCGTCGAACTCCTGAAGGACTACGACTCCTCCGTGCCGGTCTCCGTCTACCTGTCCGCGGCGGCCGTCGTCACCACCCTCACGGTCTTCTTCGCCCGCGAGACCCGGGGCCGCGACCTGTCCGTCCCGAAGGGGGAAGCAGCGGCGCCGGCGGGGTCCGAAAGGGCGAGCGGGTACGCCGCCTCGGTCTCCGACCCCGTCTGAGTCCGTCCGCCTGAGTCCGTCCGCCCGCGTCCGCCCGCCCGACGGGCCGGCCGCCCGACGGGCCGCCCGCCGTGACCGGTTCCTCCGGTCCGGCGGGCGGACCCGCTCGCCGCCCCGGAGCGAAGGGCTGCCAGCATGGCCCCCGTGAACGATCCCACCGCGCCCGCGGCCGCATTGCGGCAGCTCCTGGACCTGCTCGCCCAGGGCGCGCCCGTCGAGCAGTTCGCACTGCCCGGCGCGCAGGCCCGTACCGCCGGTGCCGGGGCCGACGGCCAGGCCCTCGTGGAGGAGGCGACCCGGGTCGCCCTGGACATCCGGCGCACGCTCGACCAGCACCGCAGGCGCGAGGCGGAGCTCACCGCCCTGTTCGACACCGCCGGCGACCTCGCGGCGCTGCGCGATCTCGACGCGGTGCTGCGGGCCATCGTGCGGCGCGCCCGGACCCTGCTCGGCACGGACTGCGCCTACCTCACCCTCAACGACCCCGTCGTGGGCGATACGTTCATGCGCGTCACCGACGGCTCCGTCTCCGCCGCCTTCCAGCAGCTGCGCCTCGGCATGGGCGAGGGCCTCGGCGGTCTCGTCGCGCAGACGGCGCGTCCGTACGCCAGCTCCGACTACCGCGCCGACGACCGCTTCCGGCACACCAGCACCATCGACGCCGGGGTGCGCGAGGAGGGGCTGCGGGGCATCCTCGGGGTGCCGCTGCGCGTCGCCTCGCACGTCATCGGGGTGCTCTACGCAGCCGACCGGTCGGTGCGCGAGTTCGCCCCCGACGCGGTCGCGCTGCTCTCCTCGCTGGCCGACCACGCGGCCGTCGCGATCGACGGGGCGCGGCTGCTGGAGGAGACCCGGACGGCGCTGGTCGAGCTGAACGCCGCCACCGAGACCGCCCGTGCCCACAGCGAGGCCGCGAGGCTGGCCACCGAGACCCACGACCGGCTCACCGATCTGGTGCTGCGCGGCGGGGACGTCACCGATGTGGCCCGGGAGGTGGCCGCGCTGCTGCGGGGCGGGCTGGTGGTGCACGACGCCGACGGCGCCGAGCTGGCCCGGGTCGCCACCGAGCCGATCGGCGCGCCCACCCGGGGTGTGGCGGCCTCGCGTTCAGGCGGCCGGGCCGTTCCGGTCGACGGGGTGTGGGTCTGCGCGGTCCTGGCCGGGCCCGAACTCCTCGGCAGCATCGCCCTGACGGGCCGGACCGACCTGTCGGACAGCGACCGGCGGCTGTTCGAGCGGACCGGCCTGGTCACCGCGCTGCTCCTGCTGCTCCGCCGCTCGGTGGCCCACGCCGAGGACCGGGTGCGCGGCGAACTCCTCAGCGATCTGCTCACCCCGCGGAGCCCGGGGCACGCCCCCGACACCGGCAGCCGCCGGATCCGGGCCCGCAAACTCGGCGTGGACCTCGCACGCCCCCACTCCCTCCTGGTGCTGCACTGCGACGCGGCGCTGCGGCCCCGGCTGTCGACGGAGGCGGCCCGCCGCGCCCGCGCCCTCGACGGTCTGGCCGGGCTGCACGAGGGGCACGTCGTACTGCTCGCCCCGGCCGGGCAGCCCGGGCACCTCGCCCGCTCCCTGGCGGCCGAGCTGGGGCAGGTGCTGGGCACGCCCGTCACCGTGGGCTCCGCCGGACCGGCCGGCGACCCCGGCGGACTGCCGGCCGTGTACGCCGAGGCCGTACGCTGCCTGCGGGCCCTGCACGCGCTGGGCCACACCGGCCACGGTGCCGCCCTGCCGGACCTGGGCTTCGTCGGCCTGCTGCTCGGGGACCACGGGGACGTCGGCGGCTACGTCGACCGGGTGCTCGGCCCCGTCATCGGCTACGACGCCCAGCGCGGCACCGAGCTGGTCCGCACCCTCCAGGCCTACTACGTCCACGGAGCGAGCCTCTCCAAGGCCAAGGAGGCCCTGCACATCCACGTGAACACCGTCGTGCAGCGCCTCGACCGGATCGGCCGGCTCCTGGGCGAGGACTGGAACTCCCCCGCCCGCGCCCTGGAGATCCAACTCGCCCTGCGCCTGCACCTCCTGGCGGCCTCCGGCCCACCCGCAGCCTGATCCGAGAGGCACGCCTCCTGCACTCCGCCGGTGGTGTGGTGTGCAGTGATCCGTGGGGCAGAGTGAGGAGCATGACTACGTACGAGACGATGGCCTACCACCTCGAAACCGAGCGGCTGATACTGCGGCCTTGGGTCGAGTCGGACGCCGCCGCGTTCCGTGATCTGGTGGCCGAACGCGGCAAAGGGGTGGGCACCGTTGAACACATCCAGACGGCCATCGCAGGGCTGCTTGCCGCGACGGAGAGCACGGGGATCGCTCTCCTGCCCGTCCAGCGCCGTGAGGAAGGCGATTTCATCGGCTACTGCGGGCTGATCATCGGCCGCTCCACCCTGGACGAGCCGGAGATCGCCTACGAGCTCTTCCAGAGCGTGCACGGGCACGGCTACGCCACCGAGGCGGCCCGGGCGGTGGTCGATGCGGCCACCGCGACCGGGCGGAAGCGGCTCTGGTCGACCGTCGGCACGTGGAACACGCCGTCGCTGCGCGTTCTCGAGAAGCTCGGCTTCGAGCGGCACCGCGTCGCCACGGACGATCGCGGTGAGCACGTATGGCTCACCCGCGAGCTGCCGTGACACCGGGCCGGCCGGGGAGGTCCGCGCGGAACTCCCCTACGCCGTCCCCGGGGTGACCAGGCCCGTCTCGTAGGCCAGGACGACCGCCTGGGCGCGGTCGCGCAGGCTCAGCTTGGCGAAGATCCGGGCCACATGGGTCTTCACGGTGGCCTCGCTGAGCGTGAACTCCCGGGCCAGTTCCGTGTTGGACAGTCCGTGGCCCATGAGGGTGAGCACCTCCCGCTCCCGCGGGGTGAGGGCGTCCAGGTCGGGGTGGGATGCCGGGCCGCCTCCCTCGCGCGCGGCCGCTGCCGAGGCGCAGCGCTCCACCAGCCGGCGGGTGATCGACGGGGAGAGCAGCGCGTCGCCCGTGTCGACCAGGCGTACGGCGTTGGCGAGGTGCTCGGGGGTGACGTCCTTGAGCAGGAAGCCACTGGCTCCGGCGGCGAGGGCGGCGTAGACGTACTGGTCGAGGTCGCCGTCCTGGGGGCGCTGGTCCCGGCCCGCTCGGCGGCCCGGATGACCATCGCAGCGGCCCTGCACACCGAGTAGCCGCCGCAGGGCCTACGGAGCCGCGGCCGGCTCCCCGGAAGCCGGTGCGTCCTGCGGCGGGGCCTCGACGATGCGCCCGTCGCGCAGTTCCACCACCCGGTCCGCCAGTTCCATCAGCGCCGGGTCGTGCGTGGCGACGAGTGCGGTGACCCCCTCGCTGCGCACCACCGCGCGCAGCAGCCGCATGATCTGCCGGCCCGTGTCGGAGTCGAGCTGGCCGGTCGGCTCGTCGGCGATGATCAGGTCGGGCTCGTTGGCGAGGGCGCGGGCCACGGCGACCCGCTGCTGCTGGCCGCCCGAGAGTTCGCCGGGGCGCTGCTCGGTGTGCTCGGAGAGCCCGACGAGGGCGAGCAGGGTGCGGGCGCGTTCCTCGCGCTGCTTGGCCGGTACCTTGCGCAGTCGCATCGGGACGCCGACGTTCTCGGCGGCGGTCAGGGCGGGGATCAGGCCGAAGGACTGAAAGACGAAGCCGATCCGGTCGCGGCGCAGCGCGAGGCGGCCGTCCTCGTCGAGGCCGGCCAGGTCGGTGCCGTCGAGGGCGACGCTGCCGGCGGTCGGGGTGTCGAGGCCGCCGACCAGGTTCAGCAGGGTGGTCTTGCCGGAGCCGGACCGCCCCTTGAGCGCGGTGAGTTCGCCGCGGCGGACCTCGAAGGACACGCCGCGCAGGGCGTGCACCGCCTGCTCGCCCGTCCCGAAACTGCGCCGTACCTCGTGCACCACCACCATCGGCGCCACCACCGGCGCCACGGTCGGCGACGTCGTCAGCGCCGACGCCGCCCCGGCGTCCTGCTCCGGTGCGCGTCCCGGTTCCTGTCGCCGTTCCTGGTCCTGCGTCATGCTGCGGCTCCCCCTCCAAGCGGATGAACGGACGAAAACGGCGTTCTTGCGGTCCCGTCCGGACGATTTGTTCATCCGTTGCACCACTCACGCAAGTCCCTTCCGCTATCTGTTCGAATCTGGCAGCATCGTCCGATATCCGGGGGCACCAGTCCGGTGCGGGGGAGGAACAGGCACATGCTCGGCTTCGTCGTGCGCCGGCTGCGCGGGCGATTGCCGCTCGCAGCCGCCGTGCTGCTGACCGTTTTGATCACCACGACCGTGCTCACCGCGCTCTTCGCGTTCACCCGCGGAGTGGGCGACGCCGGACTGCGCCAGGCCCTCCAGGGTCCCGGTCTCGCGCGCGGCACCGTCCTGGTCACCGGTTCGCACCCGGCGGCCGACCGCGCCAAGGACGACGAGGCGGTACGGGGCTTCGCGCGCGAGCTGTTCGGCCGGCTCCCGGCCGGTGCCGAGAGCGTGGCGCGCAGCCGTTCGTACGGGCTGCCCGGCCCGCACACCCCCGGCAAGGACGCCGATCTGACCCTGCTGGCCGCCTTCGCCCAGGACCGCGTACGGCTCCTCGCGGGCACCTGGCCGCAGCCCGTCGCGGGACCGGTCTCCGACCGCGGCGGCCCGGTCCCGGTGGCCGTGCCGAAGGCGGCGCTGGACCGGCTCGGGCTCACCGAGGGCGCGCTGCCCGCGCAGGTGCGGCTCGACGACCGGTACGGCGGCTCCCCGCTGAGCGTGCTGGTGACGGGCGTCTACCGGGCGGCCGAGCCTGACTCCCCGTACTGGCGGCTCGATCCGCTCGGTGCGCGCGGGCTCCAGGTCGCCGGCTTCGCCACGTACGGGCCGCTCCTGGTGGACGACTCCGCCTTCACCGCGGGCGGGCTGGTCCAGGACAGCCGCGCCGTGCTCCTCACCGCGGACTTCTCCACCGTGGACGCGGCCGGAGCCGAGGCGGTCCGCGGCCGGGCCGCCAAGGCCCTGAAGCAGCTCCAGGGCAGCTCCGGGCTCGCTCCGTCGACCGAGCTTGCGGCGCTGCTCGGCGAGTTGCACTCGGGCCTGACCGTCGCCCGCTCCACCCTGCTGGTCGGCGCGCTGCAACTGGCCGTGCTCGCCGGGGCGGCGCTGGTGCTCGTCTCGCACCTGCTGACGGAGCGCCAGGAGGGCGAGCGCGCCCTGCTCGCCGCGCGCGGCGCCTCCCGCGGCAGGCTCGGCGCCCTGACCGCGGCCCAGTCGCTGCTGCTGGCACTGCCCGCCGCCCTGCTCGCTCCCCTGCTGACCCCGCCGCTGCTGCGCCTGCTCGGCGGCTACGGCTCGCTGGCGCACGTCCCGTTCACGGTCACCCGGAGCTGGCTGCTGTGGCCCGTCGCCGCGGGCTGCGCCCTGGGATGCGTCCTGCTGACCACCCTCCCGGTCGTCCTGCGGGGCGCCGCCGCGGCCGCCCTGCACCGGACCGGCCGCCGCCAGGCGCTCGTCGCCGGGGCCGCCCGCTCCGGCGCGGACCTGGCGCTGGTGGCCCTGGCCGTACTCGCCTACGAGCAGCTCTCCCGCTACGGCGCGGGCGGCTCCGGCCCGGCCGCACGGTCCGACGGGCTGTTCGGCGTGGACCCGGTCCTGGTCGCCGCCCCGACGCTGGCGCTGTGCGCGGGCACCTTGCTCGTGCTGCGCCTGCTGCCCTTCGTGGCGCGGCTCGGCGCGCGGATCGCCGCCCGGGGCCGGGGGCTGGGGCCGGCGCTCGTCGGCTGGCAGCTGGCCCGCCGGCCGAGGCGGGCCACAGGGCCGGTGCTGCTGCTCGTCCTCGCGGTGTCCAGCGGGATCCTGGCCCTGGGTCAGCACACCGCGTGGTCCGAGTCCCAGCGCGACCAGGCGGACTTCACGACCGCCGGGGGCCTGCTGATCTCCCACAGCGACGTGCCCGCGCTGGGCCGGGGCGGCCGGTACGCGGCGCTGCCCGGCGGGGAGCGCGTCCTGCCGGTGCTCCGGGCCCGGCAGGAGCTGCCGGGCGGGCGCACGGGCCAGGTGATGGCGCTGGACGCGGCGGCCGCCGACCGGCTCGCCCTGCGGGCGGACCTGCGCGACGGGCGCGGCATGCGGGAGCTGTTCGCCCCGCTGGCCACCGCCTCCCGGTCCGCGGCCCCCGCCTCCGGCATCCCCCTGCCCGGCCACCCGGAACGCATCGACCTCTCGGTCTCCGTACGCCCCACCGGCGCGGGCGGCCGCCCCGGCCTCGGACTGCTGCTGCGCGACCGGTTCGGCATCACCTACCGGGCCCCGATGATGCAGCTCCCGGACAGCGGTGACGCCACCGTCTCGGTACACGTCGGCGCGATGCTCGGCGCCCCCGTCGGATCGGCCGCGACCCCGCTGAGCGTGGCCGGGCTCGTGTTCTCGTACGACCGGGAGGGCCCGCTCCCCGGAACCGATCCGAACGCCGAGCCCGGCGCCGCGAACGGCTCCGGGAAGCCCGGTGAGACGGTCAAGATCTTCGACGAGCTGACCGTACGCGGCCTCGCGGTCGCCCAGACCCGGGACGGCGCGGCGGCTCCGGTCGCGGTGCCCGCACCCGACTGGAAGGTGGCGGCCCCGCCGCTCAACGACGGCGCCCCGTCCGTCGAACTGCTCCCGGGCTCCCAGCCCGCGCCGAGCAGTCCGGCCCTGGTCAAGCTGCGCTACCGGGACGGTTCCGGTGAACGCGGCGGTGTCCAGGCCGCTTTGACGCCGGGGCCGGCTCCGGCCTCCGGGATTCCCGGGATCGCCACCCGGACGTACCTGTCCGCGATCGGCGCGGGCGTGGGCGATCTCGTGCCGGTCAAGCTGGACGACGTCACCGTCCCGGTCCGGGTCACCGCCGCGGTCGGCTCGCTGCCGGTGGCCGGCGACACCGCGATCGCCGTCGACCTGGACACCGCGGCCCGGCTGCTCGCCGCGGGCGGCCGGGAGCTGCCGACGCCCGGCGAATGGTGGCTGCCGGCCACCTCCGCCGACGACCCGGCCCCGGCCCGCGCCGCCGCCGAACTCCGCTCCGGCGCGGGCTCCCAGCAGGTGCGGCTGCGCGAGGAGGTGGCCGCCGCCCTGCTCGACGATCCACTCAGCGCGGGCCCGCAGGGCGCCCTGGCCGCGCTCGCGGTGGCCTGCGCGGTGCTGGCGGCGATCGGTTTCGCCGCCTCCGCGGCGGCCGCGGCCCGCGAGCGGGCCCGGGAGTTCTCGGTGCTGACGGCGCTGGGTGCCCGGCGCCGAGACCTGGCCCGGACGGCCACCGCCGAGAGCTGCCTGCTGGTGGGGCTGGGCACGGCGGTCGGGGTGGGGCTGGGCGTGGTCATCGTCCACCTCGTCGTCCCGCTGACCGTGCTGACCCCGGCCGCCGGCCGCCCGGTGCCCGAGGTGCTGGTGGACCTGCCCGCGGGACGGACCCTGCTGCTCGCCGCCGCCATCGCCGCCGTGCCGCTGCTGTCGGCGGTCTTCGGCGGCCGGCGCAATCAGAACCGCTCGAAGCCGGCCGACCGGCTGCGGCACGTGGAGGACATATGACCGGGCCGGCCGCGACCGACGCCGAGCGGCGCGCCCCGGGCGGGACAACCCCGCCGGCTCCTGCGGGTTCCGCCCCGCACGCCGTGCCCCCGCCCGCACCCTGGGTGCGGACCCGGCTGCGCGCCACCCCGCTGAGCGCCCTGCTCGGCGCGGCCCTGGCCTTCGTCGCCGTCCTGCTCTCCGCGGCCCTGCCGCGCGCCATGGACCGGGGCACCGACCAGGCGCTGCGGTCCTTCCTGGAGGCGCGCGGGCCGGCCCAGACCAGCCTGTACGTCACCGCCCGCCCGCGCTATGGGGAGGAGAGCGCGAAGAACCTGGACGAGGTGCTGGGGACCCTGCTCTCCCGTACCGCTCCGGGTTTCGCCGTCGCCCCCGACGGCCCCGTCCACGGTTCCTCCGCGGGTGCCCGCCCGCTGGGCAACCGCGGGCTGGCCGCCCCCGACGGGGTGCCGCCCCAGCTGGGCCTCCACCATCTGCGCACGGCCTCCGGGCACGTCCGCCTGGTGGAAGGACACTGGCCGGGCGCGCCCGGCCCCACCGCCGGCAGTCCCATACCCGTCGCGCTGTCGCAGAGCGCCGCGAAGACCATCGGCATCCGGGTCGGCATGGTGCTGGAGACCACCACCGGCCGGGACCTGACCACGATGAAGGCGCAGGTCGTCGGCCTCTACTCCGCGAACGACGAGGCCGAGGACTACTGGACCGACTACACCTGCCTCCTCCGTGCCTGCCTCAACATGACCACGACCCAGCCTCCTTCAGCGTTCTGGCGCACCGAGGCCCTCGTCGGCGCGGAGGCACTCGGCCGGCTCCCCGAGTGGGGTGAAGGGGACAACCGGGACTTCTGGCGGATCCCGGTGGCCACCGGGACGCTGCGGGCCGATCAACTCCCGTCCACCGTCAAGGCGGTGGCCTCGTACCTCGGCGGTCCGACCGCGACGCGCCTCACCGCGGAGACCGGGCGGAGCGACCTGAGGCTCACCTCCCGCCTCCCCGAGCAGTTCGCCCTGGCCGAGGCCCGGCGCCAGGCGGCCGCGCCGCTCGCCGCGATGGGCCCGGCCGGAGTGGCCGGAGTGGCGTTCGTGGTGTTCTGCCTGGCGGCCGGGCTCACCGGGGACCGGCGGGAGGCCGAGCTGCGGCTCCTGCTGGCCCGCGGCGGTTCCCGCGCGGGCATCGTGCGCCGGCTCCTCGCCGAGAACGCCGTCACCGTCCTGCCGGCCGCCGCGCTCGCGGCCGTGCTCGCCGTGGTCCTGCTCCCGACCCCCCGCTCGGCGGCCACCGTGCTCGCCGCCTCGGCCGCCACGCTCCTGGCGCTGCTGGCCGTTCCCGTACGGGCCTTCGTGCTGCTGTCGCCGAAGCGCCCGCCGGGGCCCCGGCGGCGGCTGGTCGCGGAGCTGCTCGCACTGGCGGCCACCGCGGCCGCCGTGTTCGAGGTCCGCTCGCGAGGGGTGGCCCCGGCCGGCGCCGGGGTGGATCCGCTGCTGATCGCGGCCCCGCTGCTGCTCGCGCTCTGCGGCGGCCTGCTGCTGGCCCGGCTCCAGCCCGCCCTGGTCGGAGCACTCGCCCGGGCCGCCGGGCGGGGTCCGGGGCTGATCGGCTTCCTCGGGCTGGCGCGCGCCGCGCGGGGCACCGGTGGCCGGGCGCGCCCCTCCGTACTGCCGCTGATCGCCATGCTGCTGGCCGTCACCACCGGAGGCTTCGGCGCCACGGTGCTCGCCTCGGTGGCCGACGCCCGCTCCGGGGCGGCCCGTGCGACCGTCGGCGGTGACGCGCAGGTCTCCGCGCCGAACGGCACCCTCCCGGAGGCCCTGACGAAGGCGGCCGCCGCGCTGCCCGGCGTACGGTCCTCGGTGAAGGTGTGGAGCGACGACAACGTGTTCCTCTACGGCACCAAGGCGGGCAGTACCCAGATCTCCGTGGTCGTCGCGGACCCGGTGGAGTACGCGAGGCTGTCCGCGGCGGCCGGCATCGGCCGGTTCGACCCGGCGCTGCTGGCGGCCGGAGCCGCGGGCACCTCGGGCGCGAAGGTGCCCGCGCTGATCAGCCGGGACCTCGCCGAGGACGACACCTCCGGCTTCCAGCTGCGGCTCGACAACGGCGGGGAGCTGAAGCTCGCGGTCGTCGGAGTGGTCGACGGCACCCCCGCCCGGCCCGGCGCGAAGTCCACCACCGTGGTGCTGCCCGCACCCCAAGTACTGGCCGCCGTACCGCAGATGGGTCTGCCGAACACCTGGCTCGCCCTCGGTCCGGTCGACCAGCACCGGCTGGAGGAGGCGGTCCGCTCCGCGGATCCGGCGGGCGCCCAGGAGCGCTATCGCGTGCAGACCAGCTCCGCCGTGGTGGCCGAGCTGGGCTCGGACCCGCTCCAGCGCTCCGCCGAGCGGCTGTTCTGGGCCTCGCTGGCCGGAGCCGCGGGCTTCGCGCTGCTGGCGGTCCTGCTGACCCTGGTGCGGGCCGCCCCCGACCGCGCGGCGCTGCTCGCACGGCTGCGCACGATGGGCCTGCGGCCCCGGCAGGGCATCCTGCTGATCCTGGTGGAATCGGTGCCCCTGGCCCTGTCCGCCGCGCTCGGCGGCGCCCTGCTCGCGGCGGGCGCCGTCGCGCTGCTGGGCCCGGCCCTGGACCTGTCCACGCTGGTCGGCACCCGGGTGCCGACCGGTCTGCAGGTCCTCGTCACGCCCGTGCTGACCCAGGCACTGGGCCTGGCCGCCCTCGTCGCGGGGGCCGTGCTCGCGGAGGCGGCGATCTCCGGCAGGCGACAGATCACGACCGAGTTGAGAGCGGGAGACCAGCGGTGAACAGCGATCAGCCCACCTACGAGGAGCTGCGGCGGCAGGCCCTGGCCGCCGCCGAACCCCGCCGGCACGGGGCGGACACGGCCATCTCCTGCGACCGCCTGGTGCGGATCTTCAGCACGGACGGGGTCGAGGTACAGGCCCTGCAGGGTCTGGAACTGACCGTGGCGCAGGGCGATCTGATGGCCTTGGTCGGCGCGTCCGGCAGCGGCAAGTCCACGCTGCTGAACATCCTCGCGGGGCTGGACGTCCCCACGGCAGGCACTGCCAGCGTCGGCGGCTACGACCTGCTGGAGATGTCCGCACGCGACCGGCTGCGCTACCGCCGCGAGGCGGTCGGCTTCGTCTGGCAGCAGACGGCCCGCAACCTGCTGCCCTTCCTGACGACGGCGCAGAACATCGCCCTGCCGATGCAGTTGAAGGGCGGGCGGCGGGCCGCCGCCAAGCGTCACGCGGTCCGAACCGGTGAGCTCCTGGAAGCGCTGGAGATCGGCGAGCTGGCGAACCGCCGCCCCGCCGAACTCTCCGGCGGCCAGCAGCAGCGGGTGGCCATCGCGGTGGCGATGGCCAACGATCCGGCGGTGCTGCTCGCCGACGAGCCGACCGGCGAGCTCGACTCCGAGACGGGCGGGGCGATCTTCGAGGCCTTCCGCACCGTCAACCGGGAACTGGGCGCGACCGTGGTCATCGTGACCCACGACCCGCTCGTCGCGGGCGAGGTCCGGCGCACGGTGGCCATGCGCGACGGCCGCACCAGCAGCGAGGTGCTGCGCCGTACGGTCACCGACGAGCACGGCGCCGAATCGGTGAGCGAGCGCGAGTACGTGATGCTCGACCGCACGGGCCGCGTGCAGCTGCCGCAGAAGTTCCTGGAGGCCCTGGGCATGGAACACCGGGTGGCGGTGGACCTGGCGGCGGACCACATCGAGCTGCGCCCCGACGACGCGCCGGCCCACGCGGAGGCGGCCTCGGCGGCCGGCGCGGAGGGTGCGGAGGGTGCGCCGGAGGCCGCCGCGGGCTGATCCGCCCCGGGGGCCGGCCGGGTCCGCCGGAGCGCGGGCCGGCGCCCGTACCACGGGGCCGCCTTCCCTGCGCTCCCGCGCCGCCCGCGGTGAACCCCGCGGCGCGCGTCACTTCCGTGGCCCGGGTGTCGTTAGGCGCTCGGGGTTGACTCGGGGGTCGAAGGGATGACGGAATGCGGCAGTTTCCTCTGGAGATGCACCACATGGCACCCGGCCGGGTCGTCGAGTGGCGGTTGAGGTCCACGGCCGGGGCACAGTCCCCCGGCCCTGACGGAGCCCACGGCGCGGACGGCGCCGCGGACAGAAGGGCCTCCTTCAACCAGGACAAGCACTTCACCGTCGCCGAGGAGAGCCGCGCCGCCGACGACCCGACCGCGTCGTGGATCGCCGTGACCTTCGAGGTCGCGGGCCCGCTGGACGAGGACGCCCTGACCGGCGCGCTGCTGGCGTTCGTACGCCGCCACGAGGTGCTGCGTTGCGAGTTCCGGCGCCTGGCCGGGGAGTTGGCGTGCGCCCCGATCCCCGCCGCCGAACTGGCGCTGGACACCGTCCAGGTCGCCGAGTTCGACCGCACCGAGAAGCTGACCGGCTTCCTCGTCGAGCGGTTCAAGCGGAGCATCGACACGCTGTCCTGGCCGCTGTTCACGATGGGCGCCGTCCTGCGCGAGGACTCCGCGACCGTCTATCTGGCCTTCGACCACATCGTCTGCGACGGAATGTCGATGCCGATCGTGGCCCAGGAGGTCGAGCTGGGCTACGAGGCCCTGCGCCGGGGCGAGTTGCCCGACGAGACCCCCGCGCCGAGCTATCTCGACTTCGCCGAGGAGCAGCGGGGCCGGTACCTCTCCATCGACGCGGACGACGAACGGCTCGGCTACTGGAAGGAGTTCATGGCGAGCGGCGGCGGCGAGTTCTTCCCGCGCTTCCCGCTCGAACTGGGGGTGGAGCCGGGACGGATGTACTCGATCGTGAACGAGGCCTCGCCGCTGCTGGACGCCGCCGAGGCCGAGGTCTTCGAGAAGGCCTGTCTGGAGGTGGGCGGCAAGCCGTTCATGGGCGTCCTCGCCGCCGTCGCGGTCTGTCTGCGCGAGGCGGGCGGGCCGGGGGTCTACCGGGGGTTCATGCCGGTGAGCGAGCGCGGCCGGACCGGGTGGGGCAATTCGGTGGGCTGGTTCGTCAACACCATGCCCATCGAGTTCGACGCCTCGCCCGGCCGGGACTTCGAGCAGGTGATGACCTCGGTGCGGGCGGGCTTCAACGAGATGATCGGCCACATCGACGTCCCGTTCGTACGCGCCTGGGAGCTCCTGGCCCCCCGCGAGTTCGCGGCCCGCTCCTGGCCGTACCCGGTGAACTTCTTCTCGTACATCGACATGCGCAAGTGCCCGGGCGCCGAGCGGCACGAGGACTGGCGGCCCACCTCCCACGTGTGGTCGGCCCAGGCCAACGGCGCCTGTTCCTGGTTCCAGCGGGACACGGACGGGCTGCACATGAACTCCATCTACTCGGACACACCGGCCGCCCGCCGCACCATGGACGGCTTCCTGGAGGCCCTGCGCGAGACGGTCCGGGAGATCGCCCGGCACGGATCGCTGCGCCGCCCCATCGCGCTGACCCCGCCGCGCCGGCCGGACCGCACCCCGCTCGACGTGGCCGCGTTCGCCCGGCGCGGCTGATCCCGCGACGGCCGATCCCGCGACGGCCGATCCCGCGACGTTCGATCCCCGCGAGCCGCCCGGCAGCACGTCTCAGAGGCGGGCGGCGCGGGCGCGCAGCAGGTCCTGCTCGCGGGCGTTGCGCGTGAGGGAGGCGGCGCGTTCGAACTCCGCGCGGGCCTCCGTCGGGCGGCCGAGCCGCTCCAGCAGGTCTCCCCGCACGCTCGGCAGCAAGTGGTAGGAGCGCAGGGCGGGTTCCGCCGCCAGGGCGTCGACCAGGGGCAGCGCCGCCGCCGGGCCCTCGGCCATGGAGACGGCCACCGCCCGGTTGAGCTCGATCACCGGCGAGGGGATCAGCAGGACGAGCCGTCCGTACAGGGCGGCGATCGTGGGCCAGTCGGTGTCCTCGTAGCGGACGGCGTCGGCGTGACAGCCTGCGATGGCGGCCTGGAGGGAGTAGGGGCCGGTGCCCGCGCGGTGCAGGGCTTCGACTCCGCGGCGGATCAGCAGCCGGTTCCACCTGGACCGGTTCTGGTCGGCGAGCAGCACCGGCTCCCCGTCGGGGCCGGTGCGGGTGGCGATGCGCGAGGCCTGGAACTCCAGCAGCGCGGCCAGGCCGTGCACCTCGGGCTCCTTGGGCATCAGCCCGGCCAGCACCCGGGCGAGGCGCAGGGCGTCCTCGCACAGGGCGGGGCGGACGAGGTCGTCGCCGGCGGTCGCGGAGTAGCCCTCGTTGAAGACTAGGTAGATGACCTCCAGCACGGAGGCGAGGCGCTCTTCGCGGTCGGCTCCGTACGGGACCTCGAAGGGCACCGCGGCCTTCGCGAGCGCCCGCTTCGCCCGGACGATGCGCTGGGCGACGGTCGGTTCGGGGCAGAGGAAGGCGCGGGCGATCTCCTGGGTGGTCAGGCCGCCCATCAGCCGCAGGGTCAGCGCGATGCGGGCTTCGGTGGCGAGGACGGGGTGGCAGGCGGTGAAGATCAGCCGCAGCAGGTCGTCGTCGATGGACTCGGGGTCCGCGAGCCCGGGCTCCTCCTCGGGCGGCGGTACGTCCTCCAGGGTGCGGCCCACCTCGGCGAGCTTGCGGGCGTAGGTCTCCTTGCGGCGGACGAGGTCGATGGCCCGGTGTTTGGCGGTGGCCACCAGCCAGGCCCCCGGCCTGTCGGGCACGCCGGAGGCCGGCCACTGTTCCAGCGCCGCGACCAGCGCGTCCTGGGTGATCTCCTCGGCGATGCCGACGTCCCGCACGATCCGGGCGACACCCGCGATGATCCGCGCGGACTCGATCCTGAACACCGCTTCGACCGCTCGGGTCGTACTCACTGCCGTCACGGCTACCCATCAGAGCAGCCATGACGAGGCAGGGCAAACGGCGCGGGACGGGCGGCGCGGGACGGGCCCGTCGCCGCGCCGCGCTGCCCGTCAGCTTCCGTCGAGCTGGCGGAGCTCGGCGCCGACCGTCCAGTTCTCGGGGTGGATCTCCAGGAAGCGCTTGGTCCACTCCAGCGCCTCGTCCTTGTCCTTGCACTGCATGAGGGCGTACCCGCCGACGACCTCCTTGGTCTCGGTGAAGGGTCCGTCGGTGTAGCTGAGCTTCCCGCCGGACCAGGTGACCCGGGTCCCCTCGGAGGTGGGGAGCAGGCCGGCGGTGTCGAGCATGACTCCGGCCTTGGTGATCTCCTCCATCAGGGCGCCCATGCGGTCGTTGAAGTCCGCGGGGAAGGGGGTGTCGGGGGTGAGGTTCTGCTCGTCGATGCGGATCATCGAAAGGAAGCGCGGCATGGTGACTCCTCGGTGGTGGGGCGGGGTCGTTCCCCGTCTCTCACTCCTGCGTCGAACGGGAGACGCCGGGATCGACAGCTTCCCGGAAAAATCTTCGGAGATTTTCGGGACGCGCGTGAGGACCGGGATTCCGGTCTCCGCCCCACCATGAGCTACCGGCGAGTAGGATCGCCGGGCCCAGGCCCCTCCGAGAGGATTCCCGATGCCGCGCATGCCTTCCTCACCGCTCCTGCTCGCCGGTCTGCTGGCGGGCGCGGCGGTGGCGCACGCCGTCGTCCCGAAGCAGTTCGACGCGATCGTGCCGCGCTCGCTGCCCGGCAGCCCGCGCCGGTGGACGTACGCGAGCGGCGCGGCGGAGCTCGCCCTGGCGGCCGGGGTGGCCCACCCGCGCACGCGCCGGGTCGCGGCGCTGGCCACGGCGGCGTTCTTCGTCGGGGTGTTCCCCGCGAACGTCAAGATGGCCGCCGACGCCCGCCACCGCTCCCCCGCCCAGCGGGCCGTGGCCCTGGGCCGGCTGCCGCTCCAGGTGCCGCTGGTGCTGTGGGCGCGCCGGGTCGGCCGGAACGCGGCGGGCTGAGACGGCCTCGCCGGCCGCCCCGCCATCCCCCCGTCCCGCCATCCCCCGTCCCAGCGCCCCGGCGTCAGCGGCTGTCGCCCGTCCAGTCCCAGTGGGCGGGATCGGCGGCGCGACGGCGGTAGTGGGCCCGGCCGCCGGGACCGTACCGCCCTATCTCCGTGGGGAGCCGGGCCTCCTCGGCGAGCTGCGGGCCGCTCCAGCCCGTGATGTCGAGCAGCAGCCCGTCGAGGGGCCCGCCCACGAGCTCTCCGTAGGCGTGCCCCGGGAGCGGACCCGGGTCGGGGTCGTCGTGGTCGGCGCCGTAGACCCGGCGCCGGAGCATCCTGTCGTCCATACCGGTCAGCTTCACAGACGGCACTGACAACGGGCCCGAGCGGCGATGATGGGAGCCGTTCGGATCGCACGGCACACGAAGCGGAGCAGCATCCCATGGCACGTCGGGTACACCAGCCACTGGAGGACCAGGAGTTCGACTTCATCCTCCGCATGACCGACGGACCGGTGCTCGCCTACTTCTGCGGCAGCTGGCCGAAGGCCCTGGAGCCCTGCCGCGCGATGGACACGGTCGTCGCCGCTCTGGCGCAGGAGTACGGGACCCGGCTGACGGCGGTGCGCGTGGACATCGGCCGCTGCCCCGCGCAGACCAAGCGGTACGAGGTGACGGGCGCGCCGACCGCCGTCCTCATCGCGGGCGGCGAGCCGGTGGCCACCCAGGCGGGTCCGATGACGGCGGAGCAGCTCCGGGCGTTCCTGGACGCCCGGCTTTGATCAGGTGCCCGTGTTCACGGCGAGCAACAACCCGGCGAGCGTGACCACGCACACCGAGAGAAGGCCGCCCGCGACCAGAAGGCAGCCGACCCGCTTGTCCTCCGGCTGGAAATGAGCGATGGCGACACACACCACCAGCACTCCGATCATGAAGATCATGGGAAGGACCACGCCGCCCAGCGCTACTTCGTCTCCGAGGGGCGTGCAGGGGGCGCCCGCCGGTCGGCGCCCCGTCGAACCCACCGTAGGCGTGGCCGCTTTCGCCGTTCGGATAGCCCCCAGGCACCCCCCGGCGCGCTCCGCTTCCGCCATCCGGGCGAAGCGCACGATCTGGCCGAAAGTCCCGTGGATCGGATAGGTGCCTTAGGCATGTAATGGATCCCGGCGAAACGGAACCATCGCGTGCGAGGTGCTGTATGTCCGAGAAGACCATTGCGTTCCCCCAGGACCGGACCTGCCCCTACCACCCGCCGGCGGCCTACGCGCCACTGCGGACGGGCCGGCC
This sequence comes from Streptomyces sp. NPDC051563, assembly GCF_044454225.1. Taxonomy (NCBI): domain Bacteria; kingdom Bacillati; phylum Actinomycetota; class Actinomycetes; order Kitasatosporales; family Streptomycetaceae; genus Streptomyces; species Streptomyces sp. NPDC051563. The sequence goes on along the minus strand of NZ_JBITDL010000015.1, from coordinate 84,244 downwards.
GCTCTCCCGGGTCACCCTCTTCGACGGCCGCTCCGTGTGGGTGGTCTCCGGGCACGCCGAGGCGCGTGCCCTGCTCTCCGACGGCCGGCTCTCCGCCGACCGGCAGAACCTCTCCTTTCCCGCCCCCACCAGGCGGTTCAGGGGGCTGAGCAATCGGCGCGCCGCCCTGCTCGGTGTCGACGACCCGGTCCACAACACCCAGCGCCGGATGCTGATCCCGAGCTTCTCCCTGGGGCGCACCGCGGCCCTGCGCCCCCGGATCCAGGAGACCGTGGACCGGCTGATCGACGCGATGACCGCCGCCGGGCCCGCCGCGGAACTGGTCGGCGCCTTCGCCCTGCCGGTGCCGTCGATGGTGATCTGCGCCCTGCTCGGAGTGCCGTACGAGGACCACGAGTTCTTCGAGAGCCAGTCGCGGCGGCTGCTGCGCGGCCCGGAACCCGCCGACGTCGAAGACGCCCGGGAGCAGCTCGACGGCTACTTGCGCGAGCTCATCGGCCACAAGCGCGAGCACCCGGGCGAGGGGCTGCTCGACGAGCTGATCGTGCGGCGCCTCGAAACCGGCGAGACGGATGTGGAGGAACTGGTCGCGCTGGCCGCGATCCTGCTCATCGCGGGGCACGAGACCACCGCCAACATGATCTCGTTGGGTACGTTCACCCTGCTCAGCCACCCCGAGCAGCTGGCCGAGCTGCGGGCCGAGCCGTCCCTGCTGCCTGCGGCGGTGGAGGAGCTGATGCGTTTCCTGTCGATCGCGGACGGCATGCTGCGGGTGGCGGCCGAGGACATCGAGATCGGCGGCGCGACCATTCGCGCCGACGACGGGGTGATCTTCTCCACCTCCGTGATCAACCGCGACGAGGCCGTCTTCACCGAGCCCGACACCCTGGACTGGCACCGCCCCACCCGGCACCACCTGGCCTTCGGCTTCGGCATCCACCAGTGCCTGGGCCAGAACCTGGCCCGCGCGGAGATGGAGATCGCGCTCGGCACCCTCTTCGCACGGCTCCCCGGTCTGCGGTTGGCGACCGAGCCGGACCGGATCCCCTTCAAGCCCGGCGACACCATCCAGGGCATGCTCGAACTCCCCGTGGCGTGGTGAGCGGGGTGAGCCGGGTCTCCGTGGACACGGACCGCTGCATCGGGGCCGGGCAGTGCGCGCTGACCGCTCCGGCCGTGTTCACCCAGGACGAGGACGGTTTCGGCACCCTGCTGCCGGGGCGCGAGGACGGCGCCGGCAGCCCGCTGCTGCGGGAGGCCGCCCGGGCCTGCCCGGTGTCGGCGATCAGCGTCGAGGAGGCCTGAGCGAGAGCGGCGGCCCGGCGGCGGCTCAGTGGCCGGTGGCGGCGCTGAGCCTCTGGAACATGGCCTCGTCCAGGTCCAGCCCCCGTTGGGCCTGGTTGATGGCCTGCGAGCTGTAGATCCCGGTCGAGCGGGCGGCCAGCACGGCGTCCCGCGACACCGCGATCACACCGAGCCGCAGGTCCACGTACTGCTCGCGGGCTCCCTCGATGGCCGGAATGCTGCCGGCCGTGTCCTTCCGGTCCAGCCGGGCGTCCTCGCGGACCTTCGCGAGGACCTCCGGTGCGTACGGGCTGCCGTCGCCCCGTACGAGGCCCGGCTCCTCCAGTGCGGCCCGGCCGGCGGCGGCCACCTCGTCGAGCAGCCGGCGGTACTCTTCCTGGAAGCGGACCGGGTCGTCCCCGGAGATCTTCGCCTTCCGGATGACGGCGGGCAGGGTCAGCCCCTGGAGCAGCAGGGTGCTGGTGGCGACCACGAAGGCGATGAGCAGCAGCTGCGGGCGGTAGGGGGTGTCCTCGGGCAGGGTCTGGGCCGCGGCGACGGTGATCGCCCCCCGCATCCCGGCCCAGGCCAGGGCCACGCCACTGCGCCAGCCGAGGCTCTCGTTGACCTTGAAGTCGGCGTCGGCGGAAGCCCGGGTGACCCGTTCCTTCATCTGCTCCCTGCGGCGGGGCGTCAGCTCCCTGCGGGGCCTGAGCGGGTTGGTCTCCTGCTCGGACTCCGGTGCGCCGAGCCGGTCCATCAGCCAGTCGAGCCGGGGCTTCCTCTCGGCGGCCCGCTGCGCGTCCTTGCGCAGGGAGGCGATGAGCGGGGCGACGAACACCATGCGCGCCACGATCACCAGGGCGGCGGCCGCGAGGCCGATGAACAGGGCGCGCCAGGCGCTGAGTCCGTCCGCGGCGACCTGGTCGAGGAGGCCCTTGAGGCCGAGTCCCATCAGGAGGAAGACGGCGCTTTCGAGCAGGAAGGCGAGGGTGCGCCAGTTCATGGCCTCGGCCAGCCGGTCCTGGGCGCTGAGGAAGCGCGGGGCCTGGTGGCCGGTGACGAGACCCGCGACGACCACCGCGAGGACTCCGGAGGCGTGGAACTCCTCGGCCGGCAGGAAGGCGACGAAGGGCACGACGAAGGAGATCGCCGTGTTCAGCAGGCTGTCCTTGAGCAGGGCCCGGACCCGGACGTTGACGAGGCCCACGACGATGCCGACGGCGGTGGCGAGGGCCACGGAGAAGAGGAAGTTCCCGGCGACCCCGGCCAGGGAGACGGTTCCGGCCATCGCCGCGATCGCGGAGCGCAGCAGGACCAGTGCGGAGGCGTCGTTGACCAGTCCCTCGCCCTCCAGCATGGTCAGCAGCCGTGACGGCAGGCCGAGCTGTTTGCCCATGGAGGTCGCGGCGACCGCGTCCGTGGGGCTGACCACGGCGCCGAGGGCGAAGGCGGCGGGCCAGCCGAGGCCGGGCATGAGCCAGTGGAAGAGCCAGCCCGCCCCGAGGGTGGTGACGACCACCAGCAGGACCGCGAGACCGCTGATCGCCTTGATGTTGCGGCGGAAGTCCGACGCGGGCATGTTCACGGCAGACGAATAGAGCAGGGGTGGCAGCACGCCCGCGAGGACCCACTCCGGCTCGATGGCGAGCGCCGGCACGCCCGGTACGAAGCTGAGGGCGATGCCGACGACCACCAGGCTCAGCGGGGCGGCGAGGCCGAGTCGCTTCGAGAAGGCGGCGACGGCGACGATGCTGCTGACGCCGACGATCGAGACGAGGGTCATTTCCATGAGCGGTACGGGGCCTTAGGGATGCTCGGGGACGGTTTGTCCACCGTACGCCCCTAGGTTTCACCGCGTCAAAAATTGAACAACTCAACTTTTGACGCGGTCCCGTGCCACCCCTACGCGGCGGGCGCGGCCTCCGGCAGCAGTCCGGCCGCCCGCCGCTCCAGCACCAGGGCTCCGTCCACGAGCTCGGCGCAGGCGTCGAAGAGCTCACGCCGGCCCTCGGCGTCCGCCGCCGGGTCCGCCGCGCGGGCCAGCTCCGCCAGCCGCGACCACTGGCGCCCGGAGTCGCGGAAGAGCGCGGCCGCCTCGGCGTGGCCGGCGAGGTCGAGGAAGTCCGCGTACAGCGGCCGGGTGGCGCCCGGGGCGGTCCACTCCTCCTCCAGGCAGGCGTACAGCCGCTGAGTGCCGAGGGCGAAGGCCTCGGGGGTGGCGAAGCGCCGCTCCCAGCCCGTCCGGGTGCTGGTGTCGCGCAGCTGCGAGGCGAACTTCTCCATGCCGGAGAAGCCGAAGTTGACGTCGAAGTGGTTGCCGAGCACCGGACCGGTGAGGCGCGAGACGGTGGCGGCGACCGCCGCGTCCAGGTCGGGTTCGCCGGCCGGCTTCCCGGTGGTCACCACCATCTGGTGGCGGCCCTTCTTGTGCCCGGACCAGGCCGCACCGAACTCCTCGCGGCCGATCGCGTACGGGCCGCCCGCCCCGTCCAGACCGGCTGCCGGGTCGTCGACCCGGAAGGTGTCCCCGTCGTAGCCGACCAGGGCCACCACGTACGGATCGGCGGCGGCCAGCTCGGCCACCGGGGCGGGTCCGTGCCAGGGCAGGGCGGACCGGTCGACGGTGCAGAACACCGGGGCCCCGGCGTCGAGCGCGGCCTCGACCCGGTTCCAGCGCGGCTTGGCGCTGCGCGTGGCCTCGTACGGGATGCGCAGGCGGCCGAGGGCGACCTGGACCCAGGGGTCGGGGTGGGCCTGGGCCACGATCGTCGGCATCGGCGGCCGTCCGGCGTACTCGAAGACGAAGTACATGAAGCCGATACCGCCCGCCAGGCCCGCGACCAGGGCCTCTTCGTGCACGCTGCCGAGCGCGTGCCGGATCAGCGTGGCCTCGCGGTGGCGTCCGGGGGCGAAGTCTTCATATACGAGCGCAGTCATGCGGTCAGCGTAGTCGTGCCACGGGCCGTCGATCGCGCAGCGACTTCCTGTACAGTTGTCCAGGAAGTCGGAGGGGCCGCCCTCCGCTCGCCCCGCCCCCGGGAGGTGGCCGTGCACACGGTCGCAACGATCCTCATCGGCCTCGTCGCCGCGCTGCACGCGTACTTCCTGGTCCTGGAGATGTTCCTGTGGCAGCGGCCGCCCGGCCGCGCCCTGTCCGGCTTCGACGCCGACACGGCCCGGCTGACCGCCCCGCTCGCCGCGAACCAGGGCCTCTACAACGGATTCCTCGCCGCCGGCCTGGTCTGGTCGCTGGTCATCGACTCGCTCGCCACGCAGATCTTCTTCCTCGTCTGCGTGATCGTCGCCGGGGTGTACGGGGCCGCGACCGCCAACCGCCGCATCCTCCTCACCCAGGCCCTGCCCGGAGCCCTCGCCCTGGGCGCGGCGCTGCTGGCCGGATGACCCCGCGGACCGGCGGGCACACCGACCCGCAGGCCGACGGGCGGACCGACCCCCGGACCGCCCGCACCAAGGAGCGGCTGCGCGAGAGCCTCCTCGCCGAGTGCGCGGACCGGCCGCTCGGCGAGGTCAGCGTCTCGGCGGTGGTCCGCCGGGCCGGCGTCGGCCGGGCCACGTTCTACCTGCACTACGAGGACCTCACCGCGCTCGCGGTGGACGCGTGCGCCGGCGTCGTCCACGCGGCGGTCGACGCCCTGCACGCCTGGCAGACGGATCCGTCCGCCCTCCCCCCGGCCCGGCCCCCGGCCGCACTGGCCGCCTTCCTCGGCGGCGCGGCCGACCGGGCACCGCTCTACCGCACCCTGCTCCTGCCGGGCGGCGGCGGCCCGCTCGGCGAACGCCTCTACCGGGAACTGCGCGCACGCAGCCGGGCCGAACGTGCCGCGGTGGGGGCCCCGCGCCCCGAACTGGTGGCTTCGGCGGTGGCCGCCGCCTTCACCGCCGTGTTCGCGGACTGGCTGCACGGCGACCTGCCCGGCGATCTGGCGGACCCGGCCGCACTGGCGGACCGGATCTGGCTGCTCCTCATCGCCCTGCACCGGGCGGGCTGACCCCCGGAAGGCCTCCGCTACGGGTCGGTACGACCGCCCTGCGCCGACAGTCCGGTCTCGGCCATGACCCGGGTGACGGTGTCCTCCAGCGAGTGCTCCGCTCCGATGACGCTCTCCCAGTCGCCGGGCAGCAGGTCGAGCGGCCGGTACCAGTCCCGCAGCTCCGCCTCACCCAACTCGGCGGCATACGGCTTGCCCGCGTGCCGCCGCAGGGTCTCCTCGAAGGGCACGTCGAGGTAGTAGAAGTGCGTCGGCCCGCGGTGGGCGCGGCGCAGGGCGTCGAGCATGGGGCCGTAGCGGTCCGCGTACAGGATCCCCTCGACGATCACGTGGAAGCCGTGGTCCAGCGCGTAGCGGGCCACGCTGCCGATGAGGCCGATGTTCGCCGCGCCAGGAGTGTCCCGCTCGCGCAGGACGACGCGGCGCAGGTTGTCCTGGCCCACGAGCGCGAGGCCCCGGCCGTGGCGGTCGCGGATCCCCTCCGCCACGGAGGACTTGCCCGCGGCGGAGTTGCCGCGGATCACGATCAGCCGGGTGTCCGGCGTGCCGGTCATCATCCGGCCCACGCTACCCGGCCGGTCCGGGCGTGCGTGAGCCCCGCCGGGTCGGCAGGCGGGGCTCAGCTCACGGGCCGGGCTCGTGAAGCGGCGCTAGCCGATGGGGACCACCTGCTCCGCCTGGGGCCCCTTCGGCCCCTGCGTCACGTCGTACTCGACCTTCGCGCCTTCCAGCAGCTCCTTGAAGCCGGTGCTCTGGATTGCGGAGAAGTGCACGAACACGTCGGGACCGCCGTCGTCCTGCTGGATGAACCCGAACCCCTTCTCCGAGTTGAACCACTTCACGGTGCCAGTTGCCATCTGTACTGATCCTTCACAACGTTCCACCGGCCGCACACGCGGCCGGTCCCGATCCTGCCCATTGATCGGCCCGAGCACACGCCAAGCGCGGCCGACCGGGGGGCTTCCGGGTATTCGAACTTTCCTCCGCCCCGTCCGTGAATCGGGGGAGCAGGCCTTCGTGCGGGCCCCGGCACGGGGCTCGGCGGGGCGCTCCGGAGGAGTCTTCGAGAGGGGACGGACATGGGCGAGCTCGCGACGTTCCGGGTGCCGGCTCGGATCACGGGAACGACGGCGGACATCATGCTCGGCGGGGCGATGGTCCGTGCCTGGCAGCGCGACGGGATCTTCCAAGTGGCTGCCGACGGACGGCAGGAGGCCCGTACGCGGGCCGCGCTGGCGGCGAGCCGGCGGTTCTTCGCCCGGCCCGCCGAGGAGAAGGCCGGGTACCTCAACGACACCTCGTACAGCGGGTACACGGCCTCGGGCGAGGAGGTGACGGCCGGCCGGCCGGACGCCTCGGAGATCTTCACCATCACCCCCGACATCGCTCCGGCCGAGGCCGGGGGCCTGCCCTGCCACGGCCCGGTCCCCTGGCCCTCCCCCGGCTACCGTGCGGCCATGGAGGCCTACTTGGCGGGCGTCGGCGGGCTCGGGGAGCGGCTGCTGCGGCTCGTGGCCCTCGGGCTCGGCCTCGGACCGGCCGGCATCGACCGGCTCGCGGGCCCGACCCGCGGGGGCTGGCACCACATGCGGGTGTTGCGCTTCCCCGCCGCCGGGCGGACGCCGGAGCGCGGGATCGGGGCCCACACCGACTACGGACTGCTCGTGATCGCCGCCCAGGACGAGGTGGGCGGGCTCTTCGTACGGCCTCCGGTGACGGGGGAGGACCGTCCGCGCAACTGGCTGCCGGGCGAGAGCACGGCGGGCTTCGCCGAGGACCGGCCCGGCTGGACCCCGGTACCGCCCGTACCGCGGGTGCTGACGGTGTTCCCCGGGGACATCCTCCAGTTCATGACCGGCGGCGCCCTGCTGTCCACCCCGCACCGGGTGCGGCTGGCGGACCGGGAGCGGTACGCCCTGGCCTACTTCCACGAGCCGCGCTTCGGTGCCCGGATCCGCCCGCTCGACCCGGCGCGGGTGCAGCAGGGCGGGTACGGCGGCACGGAGCCCGCGGTGATCCACTACGGGGAGCACTTCACCCGGATGTTCATGCGGTGCTATCCGCAGCGGGCAACGACGCGGCGGATCGAGAGCCAAGGGCTGCTGCGGCACCTCGCCGCGGTCCGCTGAGCCGGCAGCCCAGGCAGTCGGCGTGGCCGGAGTGCGCGGCGGTGTCGCGGACCCGCCAGTCCCACTGGCTCTCCGGCCGGGGCCCGCTCGGCTTGCCCCAGCCGGCGAGGTGCAGCAGCCAGGTGACGAGGGCCGCCGCCACGACGACCCCCAGGCCGATCCAGATGCCGGGGGTCCAGGCGGCGCACAGGGACGCGCCCGCCCCCGCAGTTCCCACCAGGGCGATCGAGGTGCCGGTCCAGCCCGCCACCGTGTGGCCGAGGTCCACGTGCCCGTGAGCGCTCATCGTTCTCCCCTGCTTCGTCGGTTCAGTAGGCTCGGATGGCGTTCTCTTACGGGGAAAGCCATTTATCTCACGAGCTAAGTAACTTAGATGCTAAGGAGTATCCGCGTGCAGGGCAAGCCCCGCCCCGCGGCCACGGTCCAGGAGGCGCTGACGCGCATGGACCGGTACGTCGCTCTCGGCATCGTCGGCCAGCAGGAGGTGGCACAGCTCCTGGGGCTGAACGTCACCGACCTGACCTGCCTCGGCCACATCCTGGGCGCCGGTGAGGACCCGCTCGGTGCGGGCGACCTCGCCGAGCTGACCAACCTCACCACCGGCGCGGTGACCGGGGTGCTCAACCGCCTGGAGCGCGCCGGATACGCGAGCAGGCAGCCCGATCCCGCCGACCGGCGCCGGGTGCGGGTGGTCGCGGAACCGGCCGCCGCCGCACGGATCTTCGCCGTCTACGAGCCCTTCTACGCCCGGCTCGGTGCGCTGTTCGCCGAGTACACCCCCGACGAGATCGCCGTCATCGCCGACTGGTTCGGGCGGGCGACGGCCGAGGTCACCGCCCATCTGGACCGGGTACGGGCCGGGGAGCTCGGGCCCGTGGCCCCGTAGGCCCGATGGTAAAATTCGTCTTTTGGCGGCCTTCGCGTCGCGCTCCCGATCAACGTGACCGAACATTTCGCCCCACCATTTTTGACACGCGTCTCACGGAAGGTTCTGCATGAAGAACCCGTCACCTCATGGGCGCTTCGGCATCAAGCCCGGAGCGAAGGCAGGCCCGAAGGGCGGTGCGAAGGGCGGCGGGAAGACCCCGCGGACCCTCGGCCCCCAGGGCGAGTACTCAATGCCCCGGACGACCACGCCGGCGCTGCCGCCGGTGGAGTCCTTCTCGGAGCTCGGCCTGCCCCCTGAGCTGGTGACGACGATGGCCGACCAGGGGGTGGCGGCGCCGTTCCCCATCCAGGCGGCGACCCTCCCCAACTCCCTCGCGGGCCGCGACATCCTCGGCCGCGGACGGACGGGCTCGGGCAAGACCCTCGCCTTCGGCCTGGCCCTGCTGGCCCGTACGGCGGGACAGCAGGCGGATCCCAAGCGGCCGCTCGCGCTGGTCCTCGTACCGACCCGCGAGCTGGCGCAGCAGGTGACCGAGGCCCTGGCCCCGTACGCGCAGGCCCTGAAGCTGCGCATGGCCACGGTCGTCGGCGGCCTGTCGATCGGCAAGCAGACGGGCGCGCTGCGCACCGGCGCCGAGATCGTCGTGGCCACCCCGGGGCGGCTCAGCGACCTCATCGGGCGGCGCGACGTGCACCTGGAGCGCGTGAAGATCGTCGTACTCGACGAGGCCGACCAGATGTGCGACATGGGCTTCATGCCGCAGGTCACCGAGATCCTCGACCAGTGCCACCACGCCGGCCAGCGCATGCTGTTCTCGGCCACGCTGGACCGCAACGTGGACGCGCTCGTCCAGCGGTACCTGAAGGACCCGGTCGGGCACTCCGTGGACCCGCAGTCCGCCTCGGTGTCCACGATGGACCACCACGTGCTGCACATCCACGCCGCCGACAAGGTCTCGGCCGCGACCGAGATCGCGGCGCGCGAGGGCCGGGTGCTGATGTTCCTGGACACCAAGCACGGGGTCGACCAGTTCGTGAAGCACCTGCGGGCCATGGGCGTGCGCGCCGAGGGACTGCACAGCGGGAAGTCGCAGCCGCAGCGCACCCGGACGCTGGGCCAGTTCAAGGACGGCCTGCTGAACGTCCTGGTCGCGACGAACGTCGCCGCCCGGGGCATCCACATCGAGGACCTCGACCTCGTGGTCAACGTGGACCCGCCGGCCGACAGCAAGGACTACCTGCACCGGGGCGGCCGCACCGCGCGGGCCGGCGAGTCCGGCAAGGTCGTCACCCTGGTCACCCCCAACCAGCGGCGCGACATCGTCCGGCTGATGGCCGACGCCAAGATCCGGCCGACCATCACCCAGGTCCGCTCCGGCGAGGCCGCGCTGAGCCGCATCACCGGCGCGAAGGCCCCCTCCGGCGTGCCCCTGGCGGGCGCCGCGGCCACCGACGCCAAGGGCCGGCCTTCGGGCTCGGACCTGGGCTTCCGCGGGATCGGCACCCGGCCCGGGCGGCCCGGGAAGGGCAAGGAGTCCCGCAAGACCATCGAGGCCCGGCAGGCCGCCGAGGCCCGCGCCGCGGCGCGGGTGCGGCGCGGCACGAAGTAGCGCACGGGAGGGCCGGGACCGCGGGTGCGGTTCCGGCCCTCCGGTGTGTCCGGGACCCCTCCGGGTGTCCGGGGCGGCTCAGGAGCCGACCACGGTCCGCCGCAGCAGCCGCTGCGCCGCCGCGTTGCGGACCCGGCGGGTCCGGGCGCCCGCGGCGAGCAGCCGCAGGGCCTCGCCCGCGTGCAGGTACTGGGCCGCCGTGCGCTGGCACCAGTCGGAAGCGGCGAGGAGCTCCGCCGCGGACCAGGGCTCGCCCCGCGTGACGGCCTTCAGCAGGGTCCACTCGCGCAGTCGGCGGGCCGCGAAGGTGCGGCCGCCCAGCGCGGCGCCGACGGCCTGCGCCCAGGCCGGGAAGGCCTCGTCGGCCAGCAGCCCGGCCGCCCGCCGGTCGAGGTGCGTGACCACCGCGCTCTCGGCCATCACCAGGTCCGGGTCGCGCAGCACGGCGGCCACGGCCTCGGCCTCCCCGGGCTGACCGGAGACGGCCGCCAGGGACTCCAGGTGCCGGGCGTAGCGCCAGTGCTCGGACGGCACGTTCGCCGCCACCGCGCCCGTCGTCCCCTCGGTCGGGCGGTCCGGGCCGCCTCGGCGCATCTGGTGCTCGCTTCTCCCCATGCGGCCATTCCACACGACCCCGGTGAACGGCGAGTTGTCAGGGTGGCATCAAGCGCCCGCGAGACGGCGACGGTGGGGGCGACGGGGGCTCAGCGGAGCCGGTCGTCCCGCATCTGCGCAGGTCACAGGACTGTTACGTGATCTCGGTCCGGGTTGTGCCATATCGGTGACGCCCTGTGAGATGGAGCGGAGCCAAGAGCACGGGCGGGGGCCTGACATGACGGAGCCGGCGGATTTCGTCGCGCGACTGCGCGCGGACGGACAGGACCACGGGCGGGACCACGGGCGGGGCCGGAGCGGGGACCGGGGACAGGGGCAGGACCAGGGCCAGGTCCGGGTCCCGCGCTGGGCGCAAAGCCAGGACCAGGGCCAGGCCCGGGTCCCACGCTGGGCACGAGACCAGGACCGGGACCAGGACCAGGACCAGGACCCACGCTGGGCGCAAGAGCAGGGCCAGGACCAGGACCCACGCCCGGACCCGCACCCCCACCCGCACCCGCACCCGCACCCGCATTGGGCACAAAACCCGGGCCAGGGCCCGGACCCGCACGGGGCGCAGAGCCAGGGCCAGGACCCCGGGGCGGTCTTCCACGCCGAGCAGCGCAGGCGGCGGGCCCGGCGGCTGGCCGTCGGCGCGGCCGCCGCACTGGCGCTCGCCGGGGTCACCGCGTGGCTGGTGACCGCCCCGGAGGAGGGGCCCGACGGCAAGCCCTACGCCGCCGCGCTCGACGAGCAGGCGTGGCCCGACGACTGGCCGGCCACGACGGGCCTGCCGCTGCGCGGCTCGCCCGCCCGGACCTGGGCGTCCGAGAAGGAGGAGCTCCCGCTGCCCGCGGCCGCGGCGGTCGGTTCGGTCCCGAAGGAGAAGGTCGCCGACGGACTGCGCCGGGCCCGGGAGTTCCTGGTCGCGGCCAATCTGGATCCGGAGGTGCTCCAGGGCGCCTGGCCCGCCGATGCCATGGAGCTGCTCGATCCGCTGCAGCCCGCCCGCGCCGAGCTGACCGAGCACCTGCGCGCGCCGGGGCTTCCGGACGCCGATCCCACCGAGCTGTTCACCCGCTTCGACCCGGCCCGCCTCACCCCGGCCCTAGGCGGCATCAGGGTGCGCGGCCGGATGACCTACGAGGCGGGCGGCGCTCCGGGACAGCTCAGGATCCACGCCGACTACACCTTCGTCTACGCCGTGCGGCGCGTGGCCCCGCACCCGGAGCCGGGGCCCGCGCCGGGCACGGAGGAGGTGGCGCGGGTGGTCGTCCGCAGGCAGCTCGTGCTGCTCTACGCCGCGTCCGAGTCCCCCGGTGTGACGGCCGGGAAGCTGGTTCCGGCCGGGTACCGCCGGCAGCTCGGCAACCACGACTGCGGCACGGTCGACGGCTTCGTCCACCCCTACTTCTCCAGGGAGGCGGCCGCCGCCGCACGGCCGTGGCCCGTGGTCGACCCGTACGACGACAGCAAGGACATCCCCGACGGGCGGCCGAGCTGCACCGTCCCGTCGCGCACCTGACCCCGCCGGCGGACCCCGCATCCCCGTGTCCGGCGGCGTACCGGGCCGCGCGCTCAGCCCCCGTGGCTCTCGTATCCGCCGGAGCCCTGGTCGTTGGCGTGCCCCGGCTCGGGGAGCGGGGCGCCGGTCTCCAGGAGGGTCTTGAGGCTGGACGCGAGCATCGGCCAGGCGCGCCCGCACATGCCGATGAGGGTGCCGCCCGGTTCGAAGTCCTCGTGGAGGATGGTGAGCCGGGCGAGCGTGTCACCGACCGGCTCGATCTCGTACGTCACCTTCGTGCGCCGCTCGCGGGCCAGTTCGGCGCGCAGTTCCTCGCCGATGCCCACGGAGGCGGCCCACTGCGGGGTGAAGGTGTGCCAGGTGTAGGAGAGCAGCCGCTCCGGTACGCACTCCAGCACCACCTGCTCCGGATCGCTCGTCCGCGCCCCGCGCTCCACCCAGGCCATCGTCGAGCCCACCCGCCAGTCGGTCTCGAAGTCGAGCCCCCAGTAGCGGCGGGTGAACGCGGGCTCGGTGAGGGCCTGCCACACGCGCGCGGGATCGGCCTGGACGTAGACGGTGTAGGTGATCGCAGTCTCGCTCATGCCCTCATGCTGCGGGACCGGGGCCCGCGTGGCGAGGATTGAGCCGCACCGCGCTCACCAGTGGCAGCCCTCCGCCGGGAGCTCGGTCGGCGGGGTGCGGGGCGGCGCCGGGAGGGCGAGGTGGGCGCGGGCGGTGTGGACGGCGGCGAGTTCCTCGTGGCCCGCCGGGCCCCAGTCGCTCAGTTCGCGGACCTGTTCGGGGGTGGCCAGCAGCCGTGCGTACGCCGGGTCCGGGCCCGGGGGCAGCGCGACGATCCGGGCCGCGGTGCGCGGGTGGGCTCCCTGGTCGGCGTACCGGTACCCGAGCGGGAGCGCGCCCGCGGTGCGGCCCGCCGTCGGGGGCGGGAGGTGGGCGGCGCCGGTGGCGCGGGCGACGAGCAGCAGGACGCGCCCGTCGGGGGCGAAGAGCCAGCCGGCCGGATCGCGCGTCGTCACGTGCGCGGGGACCGGGCCCGGGTGCCAGGTGCCGTGCAGCGCACCGCGGGGGCTGCGCAGGACGCCGAGCCGGTCCAGGGCGGTGGGGGTGGTGGGGCGGCCGTCCTCCAGCAGGGCGGCGCCTCCGCCGTTGATCCGGGCCCGGAGCGCGGACAGGGCGCGGCGGGCGTCGCCCGCGTCCATCAGGGCGGGCAGTTCGGCCGGTTCGGCGAAGTGGACGGCGGTGATCTCCTGCGCGGGGAGGCGGACGGACTCGATGCGGTCCCGGGTCCAGGTGCCGCCGTCGAAGACGTAGAGGATCTCGCCGGGGAACCCCATACCGGGCGGCATGCCGGGTGCGTCGGCCGGGATCCAGTCGACGGCGAGGCCGCGCGGGTAGCGGCCCTCGACGCCGAGCTCCTCGTACACCTCGCGGGCCGCCGCGGCGGCGGGCGCCTCCCCGGCGTCCACGGCGCCGCCGGGCAGCAGCCGGTCGGGCCGGTAGTCGACGCTCTGCACGAGGACACGGCCGTCCGGATCGGTGACGAGGACGACGGCGCCGGTCCAGAGGGTGGCTCGGGAGGCCCCGTACTCCTCGGGGGTCATCCACGTGCCGGGGCGCTCGGCCGGTGACGCATGGGGCACCGCCGGGGGTACGGCGGCCGGTGGTACGGCGGCGCGGGCCCCCGGTGCGGCCGGGGCGGGGCCCGTGTCCTCGGTCACGTCCTCGTCGGTCAGCTGCGGCATCGGACTCCATTCACCGTAGGGGCACCGCGGGGGGCGGCGTGCTGCCCCGTCGCGCCGGCATCGCGGCCATCGCGCGGGCCCCGACGGGGCGTTCCGCACGGGTGGTCCCGCGGGCTGTGCAACAGCGCGGACACCCCCCGGGTTACGGAGATCGGCACATTCCCCTTTGCCACCCCTATACCTCCTTATTACCTGGTTACACGGATCTTGCTACGTTCCCGGGGCGGACTGGCGGCATGAAAACCGCCGGTCCGACCACGTCACCGGACCGAGGAGAGACCAGACATGCGACGCGCACCCCGCAGGGGCACCCGGGCGGCCACCGGCAAGCGGTGGACCGTTCCGGCCGTGGCCGGCGTGGCGGGCGGCGCCGCTGTCCTCGGATTCGGTGGGCTGTACGCCGCGGGCCTGCTGCTGGCGGGCGACGACATAGCCGCTGGTACGAAGGTGCGCGGGATCGACATAGGCGGGATGAGCCGCGCCGAGGCCCGGCAGACCCTGAACCGTGCGCTCGGCCCGGCCGCCGCCTCCCCGCTGGCCCTGCGGATCGGGGAGCGCACCGAGCAGGCCGCTCCCGCGACGCTCGGCCTGTCCCTGGACACCGCCGCCACCGCGGACCGGGCGGCCCGCTCCGGTTCCGACCCGGTCAGCGTCATCGGCCGGCTGTTCTCCTCCGGTGATCCCGCGGTGGAACCGGTGGTCCGCCTCGACGAGAAGGCGGCCCGCTCCGCCCTGGACGGGGTCGGCGCCAGGACCCGGCAAGAAGCCCGGGAGGGCTCGGTCTCCTTCGAGAAGGGCAAGGCCAAGGCGGTGGCCCCGGTCACCGGTACCGAACTCGACGTCGACGGTTCCCTCGGGGTGCTCCGCACGTCCTACGCCCGTCCCGCGGACGGCGGACCCGTCGTGCTCCCCGTCAGGACCACGGAGCCCCGCATCGGGCAGCAGGAGACGGAGCGGGCGCTGAAGGAGTTCGCCGAACCCGCCGTGTCCGCCCCGGTCACCCTGACCGTCCAGGGCAAGCGCATACCCGTCGGCCCGGCCGTCCTCGCCAAGCACCTGAGCCTCAAGGACGACGGCCGGGGCCGCCTCGCCCCCGGCCTCGACGCCAAGGCTCTGCTCGCCGACCCGGAGCTGGCCGGTCCGCTGCGGCAGGCCACGCCGCAGCCCGTCGAGGCGAAGCTGCGCAAGGACTCCGCCGGCGCGGTCTCCGTCGCCGAGGAGGGCCGGGCCGGACGCCGGGTCGCCGAGGAGGGCCTGTCCGCGGCCGTGCTGCCGCTGCTGACGCGGACGGGCGCGGCGGAGCGTACGGGCGAGGTCGCCACCGAGGAGGTCCGGCCCTCGCTCACCAAGGACACGGTCGGGCAGCTGGGCATCAAGGAGGAGGTGTCCTCCTTCACGGTCGACTTCGAGAAGGCCCCGTACCGTACGACGAACATCGGGCGGGCAGCGGAGCTGATCGACGGCTCGCTCGTGCTGCCCGACGAGACGTGGAGCTTCAACCGCCGCGTCGGTGAGCGCACGAAGGAGAACGGTTTCGTCGACGGCCTGATCATCAACAACGGCCAGTACGAGAAGGCCTCCGGCGGCGGAGTCTCGGCGGTGGCCACCACGGTCTTCAACGCGATGTTCTTCTCCGGGGTCAAGCCCGTCGAGTACGGCGCGCACTCCTTCTACATCGAGCGCTATCCGGAGGGCCGCGAGGCCACCGTGGCCTGGGGCAGCCTGGACCTGCGCTTCGCCAACGACTCGGGCAAGGCCCTCTACATCCAGGCCGAGGCCACCGACACCTCGATCACCATCAGCTTCCTGGGAACGAAGAAGTACGACGAGGTCCGCGCGGCCAAGGGCCCGCGGACGAACGTCAAGCCGCCCGCCGTCCGCACGGACACCGGCCCGAAGTGCGAACCCCAGTCCCCGCTGGAGGGATTCGACGTCGCCGTCGACCGGGTGTTCGTGAAGGGCGGGCAAGAGGTCAAGCGCGAGACGATGAAGACCCGTTACACGCCGAGGGACAGCGTGACCTGCGGCTGAGCCCTCCCGTCGGGAGATCCGGACCACCCGTGCGGGTGAGCGGGTACGGGGGTGCGGGGGTCCGTCGGGCAGGGTGGGCGGATGGAGTCGCGCCGGGGACCGTGGATGCCCCTGATCATCGTCGCGCTGGCCTTGGCGGCCGGGTGTCTGACCGGATGTGTGACCGTGGGCCCGGGCGGGCCCGGAGCCGTTCCCCCTCCCGGGTCCGGGAACGGAACACGGTCCGGGCCGGCGCAGACGCGGACGGCCCTCCCGGAACCGGCCGCGGAGGCCTGGCCGCTGGGGACGCTGCCGGAGGTGGCACAGGATCCGGACCCGGCCCCGGAGCAGGAGCAGGATCCCGCGCCGGGGGCGGCCCCGACCCTCTTGCCGGGGAGCGCCGTGGCGCCGCGGCCGGCCGCGCCCGCGGCGCCGGCCGCCCGGGCGCGGGCACGGGGCCGGGTCGCGCCCGCCGCCCCGAGGCACCGGCCGGAGCGGCCCCGGCGGGCCGCGCCGAGGAAGCCCGCGGCACCGGCCGCGAAGGCGCGCCGTAGCCGGCCCGCGCCGAGCCGCACGTACGACATGGCTCCGCTGTGCGCGGCGGCCCGCGGGAGGGTGGATCCGGCGATCGTGGCGCTGTGCCGTTGACGGCGCCGACCGTGCTGCCGCCGACCGCGTGGCGCTGCCGGGTGCGGGACGCCGGATTCGCTTGGATGGGCCCGGCGGACCCCGACCGGGGACCCTCCAGCCTCCACCTCCAGGAGTGGCCATGGCGAAGATCGCTCTCTTCGGCGCGACCGGCATGATCGGATCCCGTGTGCTGCACGAAGCACTCGGGCGCGGACACGAGGTCACGGCCGTCGTGCGCGATCCCGCGCACTTCGCCGAGTCCGAAGCCAGCTCCGCGGACATCTCCGTCGTACGCGGCGACGTCCTCGACACCGCGTCCGTGAGCCGGGCGGCGGCCGGCCAGGACGTGGTGGTCAGCGCCTACGGTCCGGGCTCCGGTGATCCCGGCACGCTCGTCGGCGCGGCGAAGGCACTGATCGGCGGCGTGCAGGCCCTCGGCGAGGACGGCCCCAGGCCGCGCGTGGTCACCGTCGGCGGGGCGGGCTCCCTGCGCACCCCCGGCGGACCGATGGTCTGGGACCAGGCCGGGATTCCGGCGCCGGTCGTGGCCCTCATGCACGCGCACGGGGACGCCCTCGACTTCCTGCGGACCGTTCCGGTCGACGAGGTCCACTGGACCAACCTCAGCCCGGCCGCCACGATCGAGCCGGGCACCCGCACGGGCACGTACCGGCTGGGACTCGACGACCTGGTCGTGGACGACCACGGCAACAGTCTGATCTCCACGGAGGACTTCGCGGTCGCCCTGCTGGACGAGATCGAGCGCGACGCGCACCCGGGCAAGCGGTTCACCGTCGGTTACTGAGCCGCCGATATTCGCTGGTCCGGGCGGGTTCCGCCTCCCTAGAGTGACCGGGCACCAGCCCCGGCCCGCAGGGAGCGGATCATGCGTACGCACTACCCCCGGACCCCGCACCTGCCCTGGTCCCCGGGTGCGACGTCCGACGACGTGCGCACCACCGGTCCCGCCATGCAGGCCGGGTTCGCCGGGCGCGAGGTCGTGGTCACCGAGAAGCTCGACGGCGAGAACACCACCCTGTACGCCGACGGACTGCACGCGCGGTCGCTCGACTCGGGCCACCATCCGTCGCGGGCCTGGGTGAAGGGCCTGCAGAGCCGTATCGGCCCGGGGATACCGGCCGGTTGGCGGGTCTGCGGGGAGAACGTCTACGCCCGCCACTCCCTCGCGTACGAGGAACTCGACGCGTGGTTCTACGGGTTCTCGGTGTGGGACGGCGACCACTGCCTGGACTGGGACCGGACCGTGCTCTTCCTGCGCGGCCTCGGGGTCCCGGGACCGCGCGTCCTGTGGCGAGGGATCTACGACGAGCGGGCACTGCGCCGGCTCCGGCTCGACACGGCGCGCCAGGAGGGGTACGTCGTCCGCACCGCGGCCGGCTTCGACCGGGCCGACTTCGGGCGGTGCGTGGCCAAGTGGGTGCGGGGCGGGCACGTACGCACGGACACGCACTGGATGTACGCCCAGGTCGTGCCGAACGGGCTCGGTCCCGCGGCCGCCCTCTGGGACGCCCGGTCGGGCGCGGACCCGGACGCGGCCGGGCTGCTCCGCGCGGTCGGGCTGCTCCGAGCGGCGGGGGCGGACACTGGGGACACTGCGGACACGGCCGTCGGGGCGGCGGGAGTCGAGCGGTTGGTCGCCGACGTGGCGGACCGCATCGACGGGCTGGACGTGCGCCGGTCCGGCGAGGAGCGGCTGGCCGGGATCCTGGCCGCGGCCCTGCACGGCGTCCCGCGGGCCGTGCTCGCGTCCCGGCTGGCGGCGGGCCCGCTCGGGATGGCGACGGCACGGCGGGTCGCGGACCTGGTCGGGCTCTGCCCGGCGCTGCGCACGCCCTTCCCCTATCCGGACGCGGAACGGCGGGCGGGGCTCGTGCGGATGGCGGAGGCGGCCGATCTGGGAGTGCTGCACGCACTGGCCGGGGCGCTCCCCGGATCCGGCGACGGCGACGGCGACGAGGGGGCCGGAGCGTGCGTGGAGTGGTCCGCGCTGCACGCCGAGGAGGCGGGGCTGCTCGGGCCCGCGCCGCTGGAGCCGCTGCGGGCCTCGCTGCGCGAGGCCCTGGCCGGAGCCGGGACGGGCAACGCGGACGGGGCCTGCGGTGGGGACGGAAACGGCGGCGGCGGTACGGGCGCCGACGCGGCCGACCGCTGCTGGGCCGAGGCGCGCCTCGCCTACGGCCAGGGCAAACTGACCGGCGCCGAGGAGGCCGTCGCGGCGACCTGGCGGTGGCGGGACGGCGCCTCCTTCCCGCGGCTGGTGCAGCTCTGCGGACCCTCGGGCAGCGGGAAGAGCACGTACGCCCGGAACCTGCCCGGGGTGGAGGCCTACGTCAGCCTCGACGACCTGCGCGGTGCCCGGGGTTCCCGAGCGGACCAGCGGGACAACGCGGACGTGCTCCGCGAGGGCCTCGACCGACTGGACTCCGCACTCGCCTCGGCCGCACGGCGCGGGGGCACGGTGGTGTGGGACGCGACCTCGCTCACGGCCCACCAGCGCGGGCTGGCCGGTGCGGTCGCCCGGCGGCGTGACGCGCTCGTCACCCACGCCGTCCTGCTGGTCGGGGAGGCGGAGCTGATGCGCCGCAACTCCCGGCGCACCCACCCCGTACCGGAGCAGGTGCTGGTCTCCCAGCTGCGGCGGTTCGTTCCGCCCTATCCCGGTGAGGCGCACCGCACGTGGTACATCGGGGCGGGTGGAACCGTAGAGGACACGGCGGGCACGATCGGCCCGGCGGCCGGCCCGGCCCCCGGCACGGCAGTCGGCCCGGCCCCCGGCACGGCAGTCGGCACGGCGGCCCGCTCCGCGACCCGTGAGGAGGGCTGATGCGTACCAGCGAGGAGCTCTACCACCAGGTCCGCTGGGACCCCCGCTTCGATCCCGCGCGATTCACGCTGGGTCTGCTGCAGCGCGGAGCCGCGCCGAAGCGGGTACCCCTGCCGTCCTTCGTGCCCGGGGGCGACATCCCCTGGCACCGGGTGCTGTTCGTGGAAGCCGACGGCGAGCTGGTCTGGGACCGGGCGACGGGCGTCGACACCATCGACGGCACCGCGGCCGGGCGGGTCCGCGACCCGAGGCTGCTGCGCGCACCGTTCTTCACCGCACGGACCCCGTACGCGTGGGACGCGTCCGGTGGCGGCGCATGGCGGGCCGCGCCCGAGGGTGCGACCTCCCACGCCCAACGCCCCTCCCGCATCCGCCTGTTGACGTGGAACACACTCTGGGACCGGTACGACGCCCCGCGCATCGCCACCGAGCGGCGCAGACCACTGCTGCTGGCCGACCTGGCGACCGCCGTCGCCGACGTGATCGCCCTCCAGGAGGTGGAGCGGGAGCTTCTTCACATGCTGCTCGCCGAACCGTGGGTCCGGGACGGCTACACCGTCGCGGCGGACCCGGGCGGCCGGGACGTGGCGGAGAGCGGATTGCTGGTGCTGAGCCGACTGCCGGTGCGGGAGGCGGGCGTTCACGTACTGGGTCCGCACAAGGCGGTCGTCGCCGTGACCGTGGACACGGCCCGCGGCCCGCTGGTGGTCGCGGCCACCCATCTGACGAGCGACCACACGGAGCGGGGCGAGGACCGGCGCACGGTCGAACTGGCCCGTATTTCAGAGGGGTTGGCAGGCATCGAGGCCGCCGACGCGGTCCTCCTCGGAGACTTCAACGACGGCCGTTCGGGAGCCACGGGGCCGGCCGCGGCGCTGGGACTCCGGGACGCGTGGACCGAGGTGCACGGTCCGCAGGACGGGACCCCCACCTTCGATCCGGTCGCCAATCCGCTGGCGGCCGTGGGGTCGTTGACGGGTCGGGCTGCTCGTCTGGACCGGATCCTGCTGCGGTCGCAGGAGATTCACGTGACGGAGGCCGCACTGCGCGGCAACAGCCCTGGCTTGGAGGGCCTGTTCATCTCGGACCACTACGGGGTCGAGGCCGCCCTGGACTTCACCCCGGCGGCCGACGGGGGCACGGACTCCGGGCACGCGGTCCTGGACGTCCGGCCCACCGCACGGACGGCGGTGGCCTGGCTGCTCCCGCCCGACGAGGCCGTGGAGGAGCTGCGCCGCGCACATGACCCGCAGGCGGAACGCTGGCCCGCACACGTGAACCTGCTCTTCGGCTTCGTACCGGAGTCCTCCTTCGAAGCGGCCCTGCCCCTGCTGGCCGAAGCGGCCGCGGAAACGGCCGCGTTCACGGCGCGCCTGGAGGGCGTGCACTCCTTCGGCCCGACCCTGTGGCTCGACCCGGCCGCGGCCGGTGACGCCCCGTGGCAGGAGCTGCGCCGCGCCCTGGCCGCCCGCTTCCCGGGCTGCCGGGGCCGGGCGGAGGGGTTCACCCCCCACTTGACCCTGGGCCGCAGCACCGATCCCCACCGCGCGGAACGCGAGTGCGCGGCTCGCCTCGGTGCCGCCCGGGCCGCCCGCGTGACCTCGGTCGCCGTGCTGTCCCGGCGCGGGGACGGCCCGATGGAGATCCGCGCCACGGTGGAACTCGGTACCGGCGCGACCCACTGGCTCCCCGAACCGGCCCGCCCCACACCCGCCGTCCGAAGCAGCCCGGAGCCGGAGCCGGCGGCGGACGGGGCCGGGGACAGGGACAGGGCCGGGGCGCACGCCGACGCCGGTACGGATGCCGGTCACGCGGCCGGCGGTGAAGGCGGCAGTGAAGGCGGCGGCGCGGTTCTCGCCGACGCCCTCGTTGCGCGGATCGTCGCGGCGCTGCCCGAGGGGGTGGTGCACCTGGTCGGGTCGCGGCGGATGGGATGTGCGACGGAGGGGGCCGATCTGGACCTGGTCGCGGCGCTGCCCGGGGCCGTCGACCTGGCGGCGGTGCGGGCACGGATCGCAGCGGCGCTGCCCGGGGCGGTGCGGCTGCGCGAGGTGACCGGTGCCCGGGTGCCGGGCCTGCGGCTCGGCGTCGCCGGGCTGGACGTGGACCTCGTGGTGGTCGCCACCGGGGCGGTGCCGCCGGAACGGGCCGTCGCCCGGCGGGCGGAGCTGGGCGAGGCCGCGGCGGTGGCGCTGAGTGCGGTGAGCGACGCCGAGGCGGTACGGGACTTCGCGGGCCCGGAGCATGCCGCGTTCGCCCGGCTGGCGCGCGAGGTCAAGGCCTGGGCCCGGTCCCGCGGTCTGGACTCGGCACCCTTCGGCGGGCTGCCGGGACTCGCCTGGGCGGTGCTGGCTGCCCGCACGGTCCGCTCCCGCCCCCGACCTCTCCCCCGGGCCCCTGCTCCGCACCTTCTTCGCCACCTGGGCCGCCTGGGACTGGCGCACCCCGGTGGCCCTGGACCGGCCGCAGACCACGCCGGCACCGGCACCGGCAGCCGCGCGGGCAGCCGTACCGGCACCGGCACGGGCAGCCCAGGGCGCCGCCGGTGATCCCGTCACCGTGCTGACCCCCTCCGCCCCGGTCCGTAGCTGCACCGACCAAGTCACCCCCGGAGGAGCCGAGTTGCTCACGAGGGAGCTGTTCGCCGCATGGGAGGCGCTGGAGGAGAGTCCCACCGCGCGGCTCACCGACGCCCTCGGCGTCGCCGCGCCCCCGCACCGGCGGAACGCCGCCTGGGCCGTGGTCACCGTGACGGGTTCGCGACCCCGTGACTTCGAGGAGAACCTCGGCCGCACCCGAGGGCGGCTGCGCGCCCTGCTCGGCGCCCTGGCCGGGGCGGGGTGCCCGGACGCCCACGCCTGGCCCCGCCCCTTCGAGCGGACCGGGACCCTGGCCCGGTACGCGATCGGCCTCGGCCACACGCCGCCGGACGCACGCACCCTGGCGTCCGTGGCCGGGCCCTGGTCCGCGACACTGCCCGGCACCGAGGTGACGTGGGCGGACTGCGGGACCGTCCCCGACCTTCCCTGACGTTGCCCGAGCTTCCCCGACCTTCCCCGACGACAAGTAACGAACGCGGGAAGGGCACGGGCCGACCATCGGACCCCACCCTCCGAACGTCGTGAGCGGTCCCGACGGGAGCTCCGCCCCGCCCAGGGCATGCCCTACGGATCAGACCGGACCCGCGGTGACGGACACCGCGGGCCGATCCTCCCCGACCCGAGGGGCACGCCCTGACCGGCACGGCGGGACGGAGCGGTCAGAGCATCAGTAGAGTCCTGTGAAGTTTTTTCGTCAATACTTTTCACAAGGATTGAAGAAACTCCAAGTTCACAGGCCTGATGCACGTTTGACACGTCATTGGATCTTCAGTTCATGAACGCTCAAACCCTTGACGGCCCAGGCGCCGGGCAGTTCACTCACGCTTCGATCCCCCCGGATCCACAACGTCAGGAGTAGCCCCGCATGCCCCTCCTCTCCGCCCACCCACCCCACCGCGCGCCCCGCGCCTCGCGTCCGTCCCGGCTGACCGTGGCTTCCCTCGCCGGGGTCCTGGTCGCAGCCCTCCTCGTGCTCCTGCCGAGCACCGCGGCAACCGCCGCCCCCACGCTCCTCTCCCAGGGCAAGCCCGCCACCGCCTCCTCCTCCGAGGGTGCCGGCACCCCCGCCTCCGCGGCCGTCGACGGCAACAACGGGACGCGCTGGTCGAGCCAGTTCTCCGATCCGCAATGGATACAGGTGGACCTCGGCGCGGCCGCCCAGCTGAGCCAGGTCGTCCTGCGCTGGGAGACCGCCGCCGCGAAGGCGTACCGCGTCGAGCTGTCCACGGACGGCACGAACTGGTCCACGGCCTACTCCACGGCCAACGGCACGGGCGGCGTGCAGACCCACGACATCACCGGCACCGCCCGCTACGTCCGCGTGTACGGCACCCAGCGGACTACCGGATACGGCTACTCCCTCTGGGAGTTCCAGGTCTACGGGACCACCGGCGGCACCGGCCCGCAGCTCCCCGGCGGCGGTGACCTCGGCCCCAACGTGATCGTCTTCGACCCGTCCACGCCGAACATCCAGGCCAAGCTGGACCAGGTCTTCGCGCAGCAGGAGTCGGCGCAGTTCGGCTCCGGGCGCTACCAGTTCCTCTTCAAGCCGGGTACCTACAACGGCCTCAACGCCCAGATCGGCTTCTACACCTCGATCTCCGGCCTCGGGCTGAGCCCGGACGACACCACCATCAACGGCGACGTGACCGTGGACGCGGGCTGGTTCGGCGGCAACGCCACGC
This sequence comes from Streptomyces sp. NPDC051563, assembly GCF_044454225.1. Classification (NCBI taxonomy): domain Bacteria; kingdom Bacillati; phylum Actinomycetota; class Actinomycetes; order Kitasatosporales; family Streptomycetaceae; genus Streptomyces; species Streptomyces sp. NPDC051563. Next base: position 60,686 of record NZ_JBITDL010000015.1, on the reverse strand, counting down.
AGAACTTCTGGCGTTCGGCCGAGAACCTCGCGCTCAACCCGGTCAACGGAACCGACCGCTGGGCCGTCTCCCAGGCCGCCCCGTTCCGCCGGATGCACGTCAAGGGCGGCCTCAACCTCGCCCCGTCCGGCTACGGCTGGTCCTCGGGCGGCTTCATCGCCGACTCCAAGATCGACGGCCAGGTCGGCAACTACTCGCAGCAGCAGTGGTACACCCGTGACAGCTCCATCGGCGGCTGGTCCAACGGCGTGTGGAACCAGGTCTTCTCCGGCACCCAGGGCGCGCCCGCGCAGGCCTTCCCGGAGCCCCGCTACACCACCCTCGACACCACTCCGGTCTCCCGCGAGAAGCCGTTCCTCTACCTGGACGGCGCCGAGTACAAGGTGTTCGTCCCGGCCAAGCGCACCAACGCCCGCGGTACTTCCTGGGGCAACGGAGCCCCGCAGGGCTCCTCGATCCCGCTGAGCCAGTTCTACGTGGTCAAGCCGGGCACCAGCGCCGCCACGATGAACCAGGCGCTGGCCCAGGGCCTGCACCTGCTCTTCACCCCGGGCGTCTACCACGTCAACCAGACCATCCAGGTCAACCGTGCGGACACGGTCGTCCTGGGCCTCGGCCTCGCCACCATCGTCCCGGACAACGGGGTGACGGCGATGAAGGTCGGCGACGTCGACGGGGTCAAGCTCGCCGGTTTCCTGGTCGACGCGGGCCAGGTCAACTCCCCGAGCCTGCTGGAGGTCGGCCCGGCCGGCACCACCACGGACCACGCGGCGAACCCGACCACCGTGCAGGACGTGTTCATCCGCGTCGGCGGCGCGGGCGCCGGCAAGGCCACGGTCGGCATGGTGATCAACAACCACGACACGATCGTCGACCACACCTGGATCTGGCGCGCCGACCACGGTGACGGGGTGGGCTGGGAGACCAACCGCTCCGACTACGGGTTCCGCGTCAACGGTGACGACGTGCTGGCCACCGGCCTGTTCGTCGAGCACTTCAACAAGTACGACGTGGAGTGGAACGGCGAGCGCGGCCGCACCATCTTCTTCCAGAACGAGAAGGCGTACGACGCCCCCAACCAGGCCGCGATCCAGAACGGTTCGGTCAAGGGGTACGCCGCCTACAAGGTCGCCGACTCGGTCAACACCCACGAGGGCTGGGGCCTGGGCAGCTACTGCTACTACAACGTGGACCCGACGATCCGTCAGGACCACGGCTTCGAGGTCCCGGTGAAGCCCGGCGTGAAGTTCCACGACATCCTCGTGGTCTCGCTCGGCGGCAACGGCCAGTACGAGCACGTCATCAACAACACCGGCGCACCGACCTCGGGGACCTCGACGACCCCTTCCACCGTCGTCTCCTTCCCCTGATCACCTCCTGACGCCCGGTTCGCGGGGCGGCCACCGGCCGCCCCGCGTTTTCCGGGGCAACCGAGAGAGCGCTCTCCCACCCTGCGCCCTCTCCTCCCCTCCCTCCACAAGGAGCTGAACCCAACGATGCATCTCCGACCGCGGGCCCTGTCCGCACTCCTGGTCTCGGCGGCCATAGCCGTCACGGCCGCCGCCGGTCTCGGCGCCACCACGCTCACCGCGCAGGCCTCGCCCGACTCCGGGGCCGTCCACATGAACATGGACCACTCCGCCGTGGCGGCGGTCGCCGGGGGCGACGACCCCGACGGCGACGGCTACATCCCGGCCGTCCCGCAGGTCACCGGCGTGACCCCGTCCTGGAACAACCCGCCGGACCGCTACTTCCACGAGTTCCAGGCGAACTGTTCGGTCACGAAGACCGCGCCCGACGACCCGATCGTGTTCGCGGGCCGGCCCGGCGCCTCCCACGACCACACCTTCATGGGCAACACCGGCACGGACGCCAACAGCACCACCGCCTCCCTGAGCGCCGGCAGCACGGCCTGCACCGCGGTCGGCGACCTGTCGGGCTACTGGATGCCGACGCTCCTCAACGGCACCCAGAAGATCCTGCCCACCGGCCCCCAGACCATCTACTACAAGACCGGGGTCACCGACTACACGAGCGTGCGCCCGTTCCCCAAGGGTCTGCGCTTCGTCGTCGGCAGCCCGACCCAGACCGCGGCGGAGTTCCGCGCGCACAAGGGCTGGGTCGAGGGCTGGGAGTGCGGCGAGAGCTTCAAGAACACCGAGTTCCCGGCGAACTGCCCGGCCGGCTCGCAGCTCAACATCCGCATGCAGTCTCCGAGTTGCTGGGACGGCAAGAACCTCGACGTCCCGGACCACAAGGCGCACATGGCCTACCCGGTGACCAAGCCGGGCAACAACGACAACGTCTGCCCCGCCTCCCACCCGGTCGCGGTCCCGATGGTCGAGTTCAAGATGGCCTTCCCGGTCAGCGGTGACATGTCTCAAGTGAGGCTGTCCAGCGGGTCCGGTCACACCTTCCACTACGACTTCTTCAACGCGTGGGACGAGCGCACCCTGAACGCCATGGTGGAGCACTGCATCAAGGGCGGCCTGCAGTGCAACAACCGTGGCTACGACCAGTTCCACCCGGAGGCCGGTACCGTCCTGGGCCCCGACGGACGCCTCCCGTAGGCGCCCGCTCCCCCGTCGGTCCGGTACGTACGCCTGCGCCTGACCCGGCGGGACACCGGCCACGGCCACGCCCTGTTCCCCTTCGGTCCTGCGCCTGATCCCCGGCAGGACACCCCGTACGCCCCGCGCGCCGCCCGGAACCCACCCGGGCGGCGCGCGGTCGTGCGTTCCGGCTCAGACCTCCAGGACGATCTTCCCGGCGGTGTGCCCCTCCCGGCTCCGTTCGAATGCGGCCGCCAGCTCCGCGAGCGGGAAGGTCTCGGCGACGGTGACGGTGAGCTGCCCGGCGTCGGCCAGCCGGCCCAGCTCGGCGAGGTCGGTCCCGGCGGGGCGCACCCACATCCACTGGCCGCCGGAGCCGAGCACCGTGTTGTCGGCGATGGAGGCGTGCCGGCCGCCTTCGGCCAGGACCGCCAGGGTGGTGTCGAGGACTCCCCCGACGAAGTCGGCGACGACGGTGACCCCGTCGGGCGCGAGGGCGCGGACCCGCTCGGCGAGGCCGTCACCGTACTCGACGGGTTCGCAGCCCAGCTCCCGCAGCCGGTCGTGGTTGCGCGCGGAGGCGGTGCCGATGACGCGCGCCCCCAGCGCCCGGGCGATCTGCACGCCCAGCGAGCCGACGCCGCCCGCGGCCCCGTGCACCAGGACGATGTCCTCCTTGCCGGTGTCCAGGCGCGTCAGCAGCTGGTAGGCGGTGAGGCCGGCCAGGGGCAGCCCGGCGGCCTGCTGCCAGGTCAGGGAGGCGGGCTTGGGCGCGAGGGCCCGTACGGGGACGGTGACGAACTCGGCGAAGGTCCCGCCGTGCACGTAGTCCTTGCGGGCGTAGGCGACGACCTCGTCGCCGGCGGCGAACTCCGGGGTGTCGATGCCCACGTACTCGACGGTCCCGGCCACGTCCCAGCCGGGGACGACGGGGTACACGACGTCCATCAGGCCGTCGAGACCGCCCGCCATGATCTTCCAGTCGACGGGATTGACGGAGGCGCAGCGGACCCGCACGAGGACCTCGCCGGGCCCGACCTTGGGTACCGGGATCCGGGTCTCGGAGAGCACCTCCACTCCGCCGTACGTGTCGTACGTCATCGCCCGCATGGTGCCCTCTTGGTCCTCGGACATACCTCTCGCCTCTCCGTGCGCCGTTCACCTGTCCCCCGCCCCCCATCCCACCACGAAGTACCGCGCCCGTCCCGGGAGGAGGGGCGGGCGCGGCGCGGCGCGAAGAAGGCCGGCCGAAGGACCCGGGGAATTAATTTAGGACGTGAGATAAGCGGCGCCGGAGGATCGCGCCCGGCGGTTGCGCACGGTATGTTGCGATCGATGTCAGGGGCGGAAGGAGTCAGATGACGACGGGGCGCAGTGGACGTACGGTGCGGGACCTCCGCAGGGGCAACCGCAGCGCCGTGCTGCAGCAGTTGTACTTCGGAGGGCCGCTGAGCCGGCAGGAACTGGGACCCGCGACCGGGCTGAGCTCGGGATCCGTCAGCAACGTGGTCGGCGAACTCGTCGCGGACGGACTGCTGGAGGAGGCCGGCGTCGTCGACTCGGACGGCGGCCGCCCGCGTACGCTGCTGCGCGTCGCGCCCGGCAGCGCGCACATGATCGGCATCGATGTCGGCGAAACCCGGGTCAGGGTCGAGCTGTTCGACCTGACGCTCACCGAACTGGCGCGCACCGAGCTCCCGTTGCAGCCGCGCGGCTGCTACGACGTCGGCCCGATCGTCGACCACATCAGCAGCGGGATCGCCACCGTCCTGGAGCGGGCCGGGATCGGGCCGGAGCGGCTCCTGGGGGTCGGTGTCGGCGTGCCCGGCATCGTCGACCGCGATGCACCGGGCGGAACCGTCGTCCACGGGCAGACCATCGGCTGGGACGCCGTCCCGCTGGAGGCGCTGCTGCGCGCGACGGGGGCCGTACCGCCCGAGGTCCCGTACATCATCGACAACGGTGCGCGCACGCTCGGCCAGGCGGAGATGTGGTTCGGCGCGGGGCGCGGGGCCCGGGACGCCGTGGTCGTGCTCTTCGGTTCCGGTGTCGGAGCGAGCCTGATCACCGACGGCTCCCCGGACGACGCCACCACCGGGGGCGCGCCGCTGGAGTGGGGCCACCTCACGGTGCAGGTCCGCGGCCGGCGCTGCCGCTGCGGGGCGCTGGGCTGCCTGGAGGCCTACACGGGGGCGGAATCGCTCCTGGCGCAGTGGGCGGAGCGGGGCGGCGGCGGGGAGACGGCTCCGATTGTCTCCCCAACGGCCGCCGCGGAGAATGCCGTTGAGGATGCGGTCGCCCGGGACGAGGAGGACGCGCTGGCCGCGCTGCTGGCGGCGGCCGGTGACGGGGACAAGGTCGCTCTCGACCTCCTGGAGGAGACCGCGGAGTACCTGGGCGCGGGCCTGTCGGACGTGATCAACCTGTTCCAGCCGGAGCGGATCCTGATCGGCGGCTGGGCCGGCCTGATGCTCGGTCCGCACATCCTCACGGCGGTACGGGAACACGCGATGCGCTACTCGCTGCGCCATCCGGCCGCGCGGGTCACCATCGACATGGGCTCCCTGGGCCCGGACGCGGTCACGGTGGGCGCGGCCACCCTCCCCCTGGCGGCCTTCTTCGCCGCCGGCGGACGGCGCACCCCGCCGGAGCCCGCGGCGGAGGCTCCGGGCTGGCAGACCTCGCTCCAGACCCGCGGCGGCCCGACGGCGGCCGGGGCGTAGGAGGGCCCTACCCGGCCGGGGCGGGCGGCGGCGAGACGCCGTGCGCACCGTCCCGGCGGCTACTCTGGCGACCGCCCGGCCGAGGAACCCAGCGGACCGAACGCAGCGAACCGAATACAGCTGACCCGAACGGAACGGACGGAGCCCCCATGATCCTCCCGAAGATCCGGGACCCCCGGCTCGTGACGATCCGCCGCGGCGGGACCCTCACCGACCCGGACCATCACCTCCTCGCCCTGTGGGCGGCATCCTGCGCGGAGCACGTCCTCGGCCTGTTCGAGTCGGCTCGGCCCGAGGATCCCCGGCCGCGCCGGGCGATCGAGCACGCCCGCGCGTGGGTGCGCGGCGAGGTGACGATGACCGCGTCCCGCGCGGCGGGCGGCCATGCGATGGGCGCCGCCCGGGACCTGCGCGGGGCGGCCCGGCACGCCGCGTACGCAGCGGGCCAGGCCGGCGCCGTCGCCCACGTCGCCGCACACGAGCTCGGCGCGGCCGCCTACGCGGTCAAGGCCGCCCGCGCCGCGGCGCCGGAGGGCGAGGGCGATGCGGCGGGCCGCCGGGAATGCCGGTGGCAGCGCGAGCAGCTCCCGGAGGCGATCCGCGCGCTCGTCCTCGACGACCAGCGGCTGCGGAACGGCATCTGCTGGTCGGCCTTCGACTGCTGAGCATCCCGCTCGGGCCGAGCACGCGGCCTGAAGTCCCGGACACCGACTACCCGTTGGGCCGTGCCGGCACGCAGTGACGGCCGGCGTCGAAGCCGATGAGCGGGCGGCCGCGCTCCTCTTCCCCCTCCGAAACCAGCACCACCGGCCTGCGCAGCCGGTGGCCGACCGCGCGGAGGAACCGGCTCAGCACGTCCCGGGACGGCCTGCCGGTCTTCGGGACCGGCGCCCGCCGCGCGGCAGTTCATGCGGAGTCGCGGACCACCAGCTCCGGGTCGAAGAGCACCGCCGCCGGGTCCGCGGGGGCCGTGCCGGCGACCCGGTCCAGGAGGAGGCGGACCATCTCCGCCGCCATCTCCTCGACCGGCTGCCGGACCGTCGTCAGGCGGGGCCTGGCCGCCACCGCCGCGCCGGAGTCGTCGAAGCCGACCACCGCCACGTCCTCGGGGATCCGGCGGCCGTGTTCGCGCAGTACCAGGCAGGCGCCCTGGGCCATCAGGTCGTTCGCAGCGAACACCCCGTCCAGATCCGGGCGTTCGGCCAGCAGCGCGCGCATCGCCTGCTCGCCGCCGTCCAGCGTGAAGTCCGCCTCGGCCACCCGTACCGCCGTTCCGTCCAGGGCCTCGCGGAAGCCCGCCACCCGGTCCCGGCTGGCCGGGACGTCCGCCGGGCCGCCGATCGCGGCGAGCCGCCGGCAGCCCCGGGCGAGGAGGTGCCGCGCGGCCAGCGCCCCGCCCTCGCGGTGGCGCAGGTCGACCCAGTCCAGCGGGATCCCGGGCGCCGGCCGGGCGAAGAGCACCGCGGGCAGACCGGCGCGGGCGAGCAGGCCGGGCAGCGGGTCCCGGCCGTCGGTGGTGACCAGCAGCGCCCCGTCCGCACCGCCCTGGGTGAGGTACGCGACCACCTGTGCGCGGTCCGCCTCCCCGTCGGCGAACAGCAGCACCGGATGCACCCCGCGCGGGCGCAGGGCCCGTACGACCCCGCTCACCACCCGCCCGAAGAAGGGGTCCTGGAACACCCGGCCGGTGTCGGCCCCCGCACCCGAGACCACCAGCGCCACCGCGCCCGAGCGCCGGGTCACCAGCGAGCGGGCCGCGCGGTTCGGTACGTATCCGGTCGCGGTGACGGCCTGCTGGACGGCCTGCTGGATGGCGGGGTCCACGTTGCGGACCCCGTTCACCACGCGGGACACCGTGGCCCGGGACACCCCGGCGGCCCGGGCCACGTCCTCCAGGGTCGGGGCCGTGCCGGTGCCGGTGGCCGTGCCGGTGCCCGTACCGGTGGCCGTGTTCGCTGCGTCCATATCGGCACTGTAGCCGCCCGCCCCCAGGCCCCTCCCGGGCCCCGGCCGGGCCGCCGGACCGCCCCCGGCCGCACCCGCGGGCCCCGGTCCGGAGGCCCTTACGCGCGGGTCCGTGCGCGGATGCGTGCGTACGCCACGATCCGCCCGGCAGCGTGCCGCGGGAGTTCGTTCTTGCTGGTCCGGCAGATGGTCGCGGTGTAGCCTGCGGCGATCCCAGGTGTGGGCACGACACGGGGTATTGCGTCACACAGGAGGCTCATATGTCACATCGTCCGGTCACCATCGTCACCGGTGGCAGTCGGGGGATCGGCGCCGCCACGTGCGTCCGGCTCGCCGCCGACGGGCACGACCTCGTCCTCGGCTATCTCCACGACGACGACGCCGCCAAGGCCACCGCCGACCGGGTGCGGGAGGCCGGCGGGCGGTGCGTGACCGTGCGCGGCGACACCTCCGAGGAGTGCGGCGTGGAGCGGCTCTTCGACATCGCCGGAGCCGAGTTCGGCTCCGTGACCGGGCTGGTCAACAACGCCGGAGTCACCGGCACCCCGGGCCGGCTCGCCGACATCCGGACCGAGGACCTGCGCCGCGTGCTCGACGTGAACCTGTTCGGGTACCTGCTCTGCTGCCGCCGGGCCGCCCGGGACATGGCCGAGTCGGGCGGCGGCGCGATCGTCAACGTCTCCTCCGCGGCCGCCACCTTGGGCAGTCCCGGCCGCTACGTCCACTACGCCGCGACGAAGGCCGCGACCGACACCCTGACCCTGGGCCTCGCCAAGGAGCTGGGCCCGGACGGGATCCGGGTCAACGCCGTGGCTCCCGGCATCATCGACACCGACATGCACGCGGCCATGGGCGACCCCGACCGCCCGGCGCTCGCGGCCGCCGAGATCCCGCTCGGGCGGGCCGGACAGCCGGCGGAGGTGGCCTCGGCCATCGCCTGGCTGCTGTCCGCGGACGCCGCGTACACGACCGGTACGATCCTGCGCGTCGCCGGCGGGCGCTGACCGAACGGGCCGTGTCAGCCTTCGGTTCCGAAGGCCGCGCGGGTGGCCGGGCCGTAGATGCCGGGCGGGTCGCCCTCGATGCTCCTGTTCTGCTGGAGCTGACGGACACCCCGCCGGGTCTGCTCGTCGTAGACCCCGGTGACGGACACGTACGTGAACCCCTGCGCGTGGAGCCTTTCCTGCAGGGCGCGCACCTCTGCCCCGCGGTCCCCCGGCCCCAGGGTCCCGCCACCGCCCGGCGTCGGGCGCGTGCCCGTCGGGCCCGCGGGCTTCGGGTACCGGCTCGTACTCGGCGAGGGGCCCGAAGAGGGCCGCCCCGTGGCCGGCGGAGCCGTCGCGGACGGGCCTCCGGGCGCGGGCGGGCTCACGGACTCCCCGGCGGGCGCGCTCTCCTCGCCCGCCCCCGGGCTGCGCGCGGGAAGGACCGGCACCGACAGCTGCGGCGGGACCACGGTGCGCGGCGGCTCCCGGTCGGGGCTGCGCAGGAGGAACGCGAGGGCCCCCGCGGCCCCGAGTGCCAGCAGGGCGAGTCCCACGAGGGGGAGCCGGCTCCCCCGCCGGTCGGCCACCGGAGCGACCGGAGCCGCCGCGGCCCCCGAAGTCCGCGAGGCCGCCGGGGAGTCGGTCCGCTCCGCGGGCGCGGGGTCCGCACCGGGTGTGCGCGAGGGCCCGGGCGCCGCGCCGGGCGCCCCGAAGCGCGTCGGTACGTGGATCCGCCCGGACTCCTCGGGCCAGGCGGGCGCGGAGGGGCCGGGCAGCGGGCCCGAGGGGGCCACGTAGGGGCGTACGAGCAAGCGATCGTCTTCGGGCACGATCCCACTCTCATCGGGGTCGGGGGACACGGTGGTTCACGGTGGGTGCGGGGGCCGGCGCGGCGGTGCGGTGCCGGCCCCCGCACCCGGCCCGTCAGGTCCTGCGCCGCCGGGCGGACAGGACCGTCCCGGCACCGGCGCGGGCGCGCCCGGTCCGGGTGGTGGTGTTCGACCGGCGCACTCTTTCTCCAGGAGATGCCCCAGGTCAAGCCGGATGTCCGATCCGCCCCATCCGCCCCGACCTGGCATGACCTCTTCACCGGAACCGACCCCTCGGGAGCGGTCTCTCTGCCAAGGTGGGAGGTCGGCCGTCCGAATTGCGGACGGCCAACTCCTGTACGGGGGTCTGTCGCCGGGGTCCATGGGCGGGTCTACCGTCTACCGCTGATCGGCCGGTGAGGCGTCCCGGGGTCCGGGGAAGCCGCCGGATTCGGTACCTGTCCCGGTCTGAGTCCCTGTCTGAGTCCCTGTCTGAGACGTCGTCTGGGTCCCTGCCCGTGCCGCGGTCTCGGTGGCGGCGGCACCGGTCGCGGGCGCCTCGCCCCCGCCCGCGACCGTGCGCGTGGCCGTGCGGGAGGTCGTGCGGGAGGTCCCCGTGGTGGCCCGGACGGTGACGGCGGCCAGGGCCATCAGGGCGGCTCCGCCCCAGGCGGCCGCGGGTACCGAGATTCCGTCGACGGCGAGACCTCCCCCCAGCGCGCCCGCGGCGATCGCCAGGTTGAACATCGCCACCATCAGCGAGGAGGCGGCCTCCGCCTCGTCCGGTGCGGCCTTGATCATCCAGCTCTGGAGACCGACCGAGACCCCGCCGTACACGAACCCCCAGGCCAGCAGCAGCACCGTCCCGGCGACCGCTCCCGGCACCGTGGCGAGCAACGCCAGGATCACCGCGAGGGAGGCCCCGACTGTGAACAGCGCGCGGTACGGGTCGCGCGCGCCCGCCAGGAAGTTGCCGGCGACGCCCGCCACTCCGTAGCCGAGGAGGAGGGTGCTCACGTACGCGGTGTCCACGCCGGACACGTCCTCCAGGATGGGCCGGACGAAGGTGTAGGCGGCGAACTGCCCCGTCACCAGCAGGAAGGTGACGGCCACCCCGGCCCGGACCGCGCGGTTGCGCCGGAGCAGGGACGGCAGTTGGGCGAAAGTGATGGTCCGGGTCGGCGGCAGCGCGGGGAGCAGCAGGAGCAGCGCGGCCAGGGTGAGGACTCCGAGCCCGCCCACGGCCGCGAAGGCGAAGCGCCAGCCGCCGAGTTCACCGAGCAGGGTTCCGGCGGGGACGCCGAGCACCGAGGCGGTGGGAACGCCGCCGAAGACGAGCGCGGTGGCCCGGCCGACGTGGTGCGCCGGGACGAGGCGGACGGCGAGGCCGCCGGCTATGGCCCAGAAGCCGCCGACGCTGACCCCTACGAGCAGCCGGGCGGCCAGGAGCAGCCCGAAGCCGGGCGCGAGGGCCGCGACCAGGTTGGCTACGGCCATCAGGGCGATCAGCACGACGAGGACCCACCGCCGGTCGAGCCGGCCGGCGCCCACGGTGACGAGCGGCGCGCAGAATCCCGCGACCAGCCCCGGCACGGTGACCATCAGCCCGGCGGTGCCGTCGGAGACGCCGAGGTCGCCGCTCACGGAGGTGAGCAGGCCGACGGGCAGCAGCTCGGAGGTGATGAGGCAGAAGATGCCGAGCGACACCGCCCCGACGGCTCCCCAGCCCCGCCACCCGGCGACGGGCCGGTCCGGTGCGGCCGCCGCGCCCTTCCCGGAGATCTCGGCTCCGTCGGGCGATCCGGGGGTGGAGACGGGGGTGGACATGGGGGCGGAGGTGGGGGCGGAGGTGGGGGCGGGGGCCGGCGGATGCTTCGGCTCCGGGGACTGCGGTTCGTTGCCGGGCGCGGGGGCTGCGGTCATGGGGCGAGACTCCATACGGGGCAGGCAGGCAGACGGGCGGACGGGCGGACGGGCGGCCCAGCCGGAGCGTTCCCGCCGCTCGGGCGGGTCCGGCCCGGTGAGCCGGCACGGCGGCGCGGAACACCGGAGGTCGCGCCTCCCCCGGCATCCGCACTGTCGTTCCCCTCCGAACCTTGTCGGGATTTCTCCGTCAGGTCCACCCCCGTCCACGTGCGCGTTCTCCCGGGCCGGTGAACCTCCCGACAGGGCAGAAACGATCACAGTGAGCCCGCCGAACCGTTTCAGCAGCCCCCACGGCGCCCTTCCCGGCCCCCCCGGCCCTCCCCCCGTCCCACCCGCCCGCGGGAGGGCGGGAACCGGCCCGCCCGTCCGTGCGGCATGGTGGTCCGATGCAGTTACGCCGGGTCCTCCCCCTCTCCCTCGTCGCCCTCCTCGCGAGCGCCGGCTGCGTGTCCGTCGGCGGCCCGGGGACGTCCGACGCGCCCGCGCGCGGCCCCGTACCGCCCGCCGGCGCGCCGGATCCGAGCGGACCGGCCGACGCGTCCCCCGCAACCGGTGCCCTGGGGCTCCCCGCCGAGGCGCTGCCCCTCGGCGACCTCCCGGCGACCGACGGCCGCGGCCAGGACGCCACCGACGGGTCCGGCGGGTCCGGCGCTGCCGGCCCGGACGGCCGGGTCGACGGGCACGAAGCGGCCCGGCGGGCCGCCAAGGCCCTCCGCCCGGCGGCCGAACGACGCGCGAAGGCGGCCGCGCCGCGCCGCGCGCACCCGCCCAAGCCGGCCGCCGCCCGGCCCGAACGCCCCGTACGCCACCCCGTACCGCCGCTGCCCCGTACGGACGAGCTGTGCGCGGCCGCGGAAGGCTCGCTGCCGCCCTCCATCGTCGATCTCTGCATCCGCCAAGCCGGCCGGTGACCTGGACCGATGGCTGCATACGCTGGGCGGGCTTGACCCTCACACCGTGTCAGGGCCTGCACTGGAAGGCGTCATGTTCACCATCGGAGACTTCGCCAAGCACGGCCGGGTGTCGGTCCGCATGCTGCGTCACTACGACGCCCTCGGACTGCTGCACCCGGCCCGTGTCGACCCCGCCAGCGGCTACCGCTACTACGAGGCCGGGCAGCTCGCCCGCCTCAACCGTGTCATCGCGCTCAAGGAGCTCGGCTTCAGCCTGGAACAGGTGGGGTCGATACTCGACGAGCTGGTGAGCGCGGAGGAGCTGCGCGGCATGCTGCGGCTGCGGCAGGCGGAACTGGAATCGGCCATGGCCGCCGCGGCGGCCCGGCTGACCCAGGTCGAGACGAGGCTCCGGATCATCGAGAACGAGGGAATCATGTCTTCCATCGACATCGTCGTGAAGAGCCTTCCGCCCGTCCGCCTCGCCGAGTTGAGCGCGGTCGCGGCCAGCTACGACGGGCAGGACATCGGCCCGGTCATCAACCCGCTCTACGAGGAGCTGCTGAGCCGCGTCGCGGCGGCCGGCGTCACGCTGACGGAACCCGGCGTGGCGTACTACGAGGACGCCGGTGACGCGTCGCGGCCCGGCGCCGTCGTGGTCCACGCCGGGGTGGCGGTCACCGCGGACGTCCGGGCCGAGGACCTCGGGGGCGACGTGCGCATCGTGGTGCTGCCCGCCGTCGAACGGGCGGCGACGGTCGTGCACCGGGGTTCGATGGACTCCGTCCTGCCGACCGCACAGGCCCTGGCCCAGTGGATCGACGCGAACGGGGAGCGCTCCTGCGGCTACGCCCGCGAGGTGTCGCTGGCCTGCCCGGCGGACCGCGACCAGTGGGTCACCGAACTGCAGGAGCCCCTCGGCGCCTGAGGGCCCGCGCCCCGGTTAGGCTCCGCTGATGCAACGCATCCTCGTGGTCGGCATCAGCGGATCCGGCAAGTCCACCCTGGCCCGGGAGTTGGGACGGCTGCTCGCGCTGCCCTACCACGAGATGGACGCGCTCCACTTCTCCGGGCCGGGGTGGGCCGTCAGCCCCTCCTACGTAGCGGACCTCGCGCGGATCGCACAGGACGACGGGTGGATCCTCGACTCCCACGGGCCCGAGGCCGCGCGCGAGCTGCTGTGGCGGCGGGCCGACACCGTGGTGTGGCTGGACCAGCCGCGCCGGACCGTCATGCGCCGGGTGCTGGTGCGCTCGCTGCGCCGGAGCCTGCTGCGGGAGCGGCTGTTCGGCGGCAATCGGGAGCGGTGGCGGGAGTGGCTGCTCGCCGACCACCCGGCGTGGTGGGCCTGGTCCCAGTACGGGGCCCGGCGCGCGTTGCTCGGCGGGCTGGCCGGGGATGCCCGGTTCGCCCCGCTGCGGGTGGTGCGGCTGCGCTCCCCGAAGGCCGCCGAGGCCTGGCTGCGGGCTCAGCGGCCGGCCGGGCGGCCGGGCGTCACGTAGGCCCGGCCCCGCACCGCGCCGCGCACGGCTCCGCGCCGGACCGTGCGCAGCCGGCGCATCGTGGCGTGCCCGCGGCGGCGCCACTCCGCCCGCGGCAGACCGGCGCGCTGGCCGCCGCCGGTGATCAGGGCGTTGACCGGCGCGTGCGGGTCCGCGGCGAGCCCCTTGGCGACCAGGACCCCGACCACGAGCGGCACCAGGGCCACGGCCAGGGCCGAACCGGCGGTGGTCACGTGCTGCTGCATCCGCGGGCGGCTCGCGGCGGGCGCGATGGCGCGGGCGGTGGCGTTGGCGGTGCCGGTGGCGGTGACGGTCTCGGAGGTCATGCCCCCATTCGATCAGCGGGGGCCGTCCCGGGAATCGGGCCGGATACTCAGGCCGTTGAGTGCGAGGTACTCAGAAGCGGACCGGACGGGACCCGGGGACGGGGAGACCGGACGGAACCGGACGCACGACGACATGACCGCAGGTACCGGATCGGACGAGGGGACGGCCGTACGTGAACACACCCGGGCAGGGCTTCGAACCGGCGAGCGGCGACGGCCCCGCACCCTCCGGAGCAGGACGGGCGGCGGAGCTGCGCACCGCCTACGAGGGCCTGCTGCAGATCCGCCGGCTCGTCAACGGCCCGTCCGGCGCCGGGGTTCCCGCCCCGTGGGAGCTCCGGCTGATGCCGCGCGCGGTGGCCCTGGCCCTGGAGGCGGCCGGCATTCCGCCGTCGGCACGCGATCCGCGGGACCCGGACGGTGCGCGCACCCGGACCGGGTACCGGGTGGGCCCCGCCGGGTCCGGGGAGGGCCGCGTCGAGGTGACCTGGCTCGGTCCGCCGGGCGGCGGCGCGGCCGAGGAGGAGCAGGAGCGCCTCACGGCCTGCGCGGCCGCGCTCGAACGGCTCGGCTGGGTCTGCCTGTTGTACCGAGGCCCCCGCCGCCGCCGTTTCCTGGAGGTCGAGCCGCCGCCCGCCTGACCCTCCGCGAAATCCGGTACCCGCCGGGCACACCGCCGGGGCACACTCGCCCGATGGGAATGCCCGACGTCCAGGCAGACCGTGTCCGCGCGGGCGCGACGGTGGAGTTCCGGCCCACCGGCACGTCCATGGTCCCGCTCGTGGTGCGGTCCTGAACGGACTCCTTCGGCCGGGCGTCCACCCGGTCGGCCGGGCCCCGGGCCGGGTGCGAACGGCTTTCCCGCGCTGTTCACCGGTAGCGCCGGGCCAGTTCGGCAACCGCCTCCGCGAGGGCCCGGCGCAGTTCCGGGGGGCCGAGCACCTCGGCCTCCGCACCGAGGCGGAGCAGGTCGCCCACGGCCACGGAACCGGACTCTACGGAGAGTTCCACGTCCACCCGGCCGTCCGCGTCCGGCGGCCCGGCGGTGGCGAGGGCGCGGACGCCCGCCGCCCCGAACCACATCGGCAGCAGGCGCCGGGCGTGCGGGGAGAGCCGGACGACGGCGGTCTCCCGGCGCGTGGCCGCCTCCAGGCGGCGGGCGGACTCCTCCCAGTACGCGGCGAGTTCGAAGCCCTCGGGGCGTTCGAAGTGTTCGCCCGGGGTGTCCACGGCGAGGAACCGCCCCACCCGGTAGGTCCGCACGGCGCCGTCGGCCCGCCCGGGGGCGGGCACGGCCGCTGTCTCCGCCCCGGCCGCCGTGTCAGTCGTGTCCGCCGGCCGCGCAACCAAGTACCAGATGCCGCCCTTGAGGACGAGCCCGAGCGGCCACAGCATCCGGTGGACGGCTCCGCTCCAGCGGCGGTAGTGGGTCTTCAGGATCCGCTGGTCCCACACCGCCCCGGCGATCCGTGCGAGGTGCGGTACGGGGTCGGCGTCCCGGAACCAGGCGGGTGCGTCGAGGTGGAAGCGCTGCTGGATCCGGCGGGCCCGGTCGGCGAGTTCGGCGGGGAGGGCGGCCTCCAGTTTCAGCTGGGCGGCGGTGAGGTCCGCGCCGAGGCCGAGGTCGCGGGCGGGGCCCGGGGCACCGGCGAGGAACAGGGAGCCCGCCTGGACGTCGGTGAGACCGGTGAGCCGGGTCCGGTAGCCGTCGACGAGCCGGAATCCGCCGGCCGGCCCGCGGTCGGCGTGGACCGGGATCCCGCAGGCTCCGAGGGCCTCGACGTCCCGGTACACCGTGCGGACGGAGACCTCCAGCTCGGCGGCGAGTTCGGGGGCGGTCATCCGGCCGCGGTTCTGGAGCAGCAGGAGGAGCGAGAGGAGCCGGTCGGCGCGCATGCGGTCATTGTCCGGCATACCTGACAGGAGATGTCAGGTACGAGGGCCAGGCTGTGCACCACACCGCTCCACCACCACACCAGGAGGCCCCCGTGCCCACGTCCACCGCCAACGGATTCACCTTCAAGGACTGGGAGGAGCACCCCGTCACCCCGGAAGGCGTCTTCCCCCGCCTGGCCCGCGCCACGGTCACCAACGCCTTCACCGGCTCCCTCACCGCCCCCGCGACCACCTGCGCCTACACCGTGGCCTACACGGGGGAGACCACCGGCTCCTTCACGGGCATGGAGCTGGTCACCGGCACCGTCGACGGCCGCGAGGGCAGCTTCGTCCTGGAGGAACGCGGCACCTTCGACGCCACCGGAACCCAGTGCCGTTTCACCGTGGTCCCCGGCTCGGGTACCGGCGGCCTGACCGGTCTCGGCGGCTCCGGCTCCTTCGCCCACCACTACGGCGACACCTCGGTGGAATACGCCTTCGACTACGCGTTCACGGCCGCGGCCCCGGACGCGGTCACCGCCGAGGCCGCGACCGAGGCCACTGCCACCGGTCAGTCGGCGTAGCGCAGCAGGCGCAGCGCGTTGGCGACGACCACGAGGGTGGAGCCCTCGTGGACGAGGACCGCCGGGCCGATGCCGAGGCCGAGGGCGGTGGCCGGGACGAGCACCGCGACGATGCCGAGGCTCAGCCAGAGGTTCTGGCGGATGATGCGGCTCGCGCGGCGGCTGAGGCCGGTGATGAAGGGGAGCCGGCGCAGGTCGTCGGACATCAGGGCGATGTCGGCCGTCTCCAGTGCCACGGCCGAGCCGGCCGCGCCCATCGCCACGCCGACGGTGGCGCCCGCCATGGCCGGGGCGTCGTTCACGCCGTCGCCGATCATCGCCGTACGGGCCGTGCGGCGCAGCCGGGTCACCTCGGTGACCTTGTCCTCGGGGAGCAGGCCGCCCCGGACCTCGTCCATGCCGATCGCGCGGCCCACCGCGTCGGCCACCCGCTGGTCGTCGCCGGACAGCATCACGGTGCGCTGCACGCCGAGCCCGCGCAGGGCGGCCACCGCCGCGGCGGCCTCGGGGCGCGGGGCGTCCATGAGGCCGAGCGTGCCCAGCCAGCGGTCGCCCCGGCGGACCAGCATCGTGGTGCGGCCGGTCCGGGCGAGTTCCTCGGTACGGTCGCGGAGCCGGGCCGGTACGGGCGGGCCCGCGAGGGTGTCGGCGTAGCCGAGGCTGCCGATGTGGACGGCCTCCCCGTCGAGCTCGGCGACGATCCCGAGGCCGACGAGGGCCCGCAGGTTCGCGGCCTCGGAAGGGGCCGCCCCGGAGGCGGCCGCCTCCTGGAGGAGTCCGGCACCGTCCCGGACCACGGCCTGCGCGAGGGGGTGGTCGCTGAGGCGTTGCGCGGCGACGGCGGTGCTCAGCAGTTCCTCGCGGCCGGCGGGGTGGACGGGCTCGATCTCGGTGAGGCGGGGCCGGCCCTCGGTCAGGGTGCCGGTCTTGTCGAAGGCGATGGTCCGCAGTCGGCCGAACTCCTCCAGCGGCGCCCCGCCCTTGATCAGGACTCCCCCGCGCGCCGCCCGGCCCACCGCGCTGAGCACGGCGGCCGGGGTGGCGATGGCCAGGGCGCACGGGCTGGCGGCGACGAGGACGGCCATGGCGCGGTAGAAGGTGTCCGCGAAGGGCTCGCCGGTGAGCGCGCCGACGGCGAGCAGCACGGCGACGAGGACGAGGACCCCGGGTACGAAGAACTTCGTGAACCGCTCGGTGAACCGCTGGGTCGGCGAGGTGCGCTCCTCGGCGTCCTGGACGAGCTTGACGACGCGGGCCAGGGTGTTCTCCCCGGCGAGGCGGGTGACGGCGACGTCGAGGGCGCCGGATCCGTTGACGGTGCCCGCGTAGACGCGGCTCTGCGGTCCGGCCGCGCCCGGGTCGGCGAGGGCGGCGGCCCGGTCGGCGACGGGGACCTTGTCGGCGGGGACGCTCTCGCCGGTGATGGGCGACTGGTCGACGCTGCTGGTGCCGACGGCGACGAAACCGTCGGCCGGGACCCGGGTGTGGGGGCGCACGACGACGGTGTCGCCGACGGCCAGCTCCTCGACCGGGACCTCCACCGGCGCCCCTGCGCCCCGGCGCACCAGGGCGGTACGCGGGGCCAGCGCGCCGAGCGCTTCGATGGAGCGGCGGGCCCGGCCCAGGGCGTAGCCCTCCAGGGCGTGGCCGAGGCTGAACAGGACGAGCAGGACGGCGCCCTCCTCCCAGCGCCCGATCGCGGCGGCGCCGGCCGCGGCGACGAGCATGAGGAAGTCGACCTGGAAACGGCCCCCGCGCAGGGTGACCAGAGCCTCGCGGAGGGTGAAGAACCCGCCGAAGGCGTAGGCCGCGGCGAAGAGGGCCTGCGGGACGGGGCCTGCGTGCCCGGTGAGCTGGAGGGCGAGGCCCGTGAGGTAGACGGTGAGGGCGAGCAGGGCGCTGACCAGCTCCGCGCGCTCGCCCGGGAATCCCTGGCGGTGGGTGGTCCCGCCACCGCTCGTGGTCGCGTTCTCGGCTTCAGTCATGACATCAACATATCAGCATGTCGAAATATATAAACCTGGAGATGTCCTGATGCGCTGATCTAAAGTGACCGGCATGGAACCGGAACCGCTCACCGAACCGGACGCCGCCGCCGTGGCCGAGGTCCTGCAGGGCCTGGCCTCCCCGGCCCGGATCCGCATCCTCGCCCGCCTGCTGCACTCCCCCTGCTCGGTCGGCGAGCTGGCCGAGGCCCTCGGCCTGGGCCAGCCCACCGTCTCGAACCATCTGCGGCTCCTGCGGCACCTCGACCTGGTGACCGGCCGCCGCGACGGGCGCAGCGTGATCTACGAACTCCACGACGAGCACGTCGCCGCCCTGCTCCGGCAGATCCTGGCGCACGTGCACCACGGCAGCCGGGCCTAGAGACCGCTCCGCCCGCCGGGCCATGAACAAACAGCGACGCCCGCCGGGCCGCAAACCGCGACGGCGGCCGGGCGCAGGATGCGCACCGGCCGCCGCACGCGGGACCCGCTCCGGCTACGGCGCGCCGAAGGTGAGCGTCAGCTTCGGCGAGCCCTCGTTGGCCGCGGCCTCCGAGGACCACAGCCACAGCGCGTCCGTACCGGCGCTGCTCAGCGCCAGGCTGTAGGCGCTGCCGAGCGCCCCGGCGACCGTGGCCTTGTCGAGGCCGGTCGTCTGGACGGCCGACCCGTCCGGGACGCCCGCGAAGCTGCCGAGTGCCGGGCCGCCGAGCGCCGGGCGGTTGGCGTACGTGGTCCCGGCCTCGGTCCAGGAGCCGGTGACCGGGAGCACGGACACCGTGTCCGTCGTGCCGGCGCCGCTCATGGTGCTGGTCTTCACGCTCAGCGTGGCCGACTTGAGCACCGTGCCGGCGGGCGCGGCCGGCAGGTTGAACCGCAGGTAGCTCGCATAGAACGAGCTTCCGCGGACCGCGAGCGAACCGGACGTGCCGTAGTTGGTGCCCGGGGCGCCCGCGTTGGCGTACGTGTCCTCCGCGGCCTGGACCTCGACGACCGAGTCGGCCGGGGCGGAGGCCAGGGTGTAGTGGTTCTGCACCTGTGCCGCGCTCAGGACCGTCGGGTAGACGGCCGTCTCGTCGAGCTGGCCCGCCCAGTACTCGCTGACCGGACGGTCCGGCCAGCCGCCGAGGCTGTCGCCGCCCGCGTGCCAGTAGCCGGTGAAGTTCTCGTGGGCGGTGAAGCCCAGCGTGCCCTTCTGGACCCCGTCCACGTACAGGGTCATGCCGCCCGGACCCTGGGTCGCGACGACGTGGTGCCACTGGTTGTCGTTGTACGCGGCGGCGGTCGTGACGGTGTGGGTGCCGCCGCTGTAGACGCCGTAGACGAGCCGGCCGTCATTGGTCATGTAGATGTGCTTGTCGTACTGACTGCTGCCGCGGGCCTGGTTGTTGCCGAACCCGACGAGCTTGCCGCCCGTGGTGGTGTTCGTCTTGAACCAGGTCTCGATGCTGTACGTGGAGCCGACGTTCTGGCGGCGGTCCCCGTACACCTGGGTGTCCGTGCCGTTGAAGCCGATGGCCGTGCTCGCGCCCGAGACCGCGCCCGGGGTCTGGCGCAGGGCGGGGGCGTTCAGGTGCACACCGCTCTGGTTGCCGTCCGAGGAGTCGGCGACGAAGGGCAGGGCCGACTCGTCGTAGCGCCAGAACAGCTGGGCGCCGTCGGCGCGGACCGCGCTCGGGTAGGCGTCGGCCGAGTTCGGGACCGTGACGCTCGCCGTCGCCGACAGGGCGCTGGCGTTGCCGGCCGCGTCGGTGGCGGTCACCCGGTAGGTGTAGGACTGCCCCGCCGTGACGGTGGTGTCGGTCCAGGAGGCCTGCGGGCGCCGGAAGAACAGCGAGTCCGCCGCGACCGTGGCGATCGGGGTGGCCGAACCGTTGCGGTAGACCTTGTAGGTGAGCGTGCTGTCGTCCAGGTCGAGGCTCGTGCGCCAGCGCACCTGCACCTCACCGGGCTTGAAGCTCACGGCGCTCGCCACGGGAACGCTGGGCGCGCCCGTGTCCCCGGTGGAGGCGAAGCGCGTCAGGCTCTGCTGCGCCGCTCCGTTGACGGTGGTGAACTCGCCGCCGACCCACAGGTACTGGACGCCGCCCTTGGCGCCGACCGTCATCACGCGCGGGCCGATGCCCTCGCCGATGCCGTCGTTGGTGTCGGGAGCCCAGCCCAGCTTGCCGGTCGCCGTCGTCGGCTGGGCCAGCAGGTGGTGGCGCTGCCCGTCCGGGTACTCGCCGACGCTGGAGCAGTCGTGCGCGTGCGAGGCGCTGTAGAGCACGTTCTGGTACGGGAGCACGGCCTGGGTCGCCCCGAGGCAGGTGTCGCGCCAGCGCTGGCCGTAGTCGCTCAGGTTCAGGGCGATCCGGCCGTCGAAGACCCCGCCGCCCGTTCCCTCGTTGCCGGTGTAGAAGCCGGTCGCGTCGGTGGCGATGTCCTTGACCACCGAGTTGGTCTCGATGAACCCCGGGTAGGCCTTGGTGACGGCGCCGCTCGTGGCGTCGACGACAGCGAGGGCGTGGCTGTTGGTGCCGCCCACGGTGAAGAAGTCGCCGCCCAGGATCACGTGCTGGCCGTCCGGGGCGACCTCGACGGCCCGGCCCGGCTCGTCGGCGTTCGCGGTGAACGGCTTCAGCGTGCCGTCGGCCGCGTCGACGGCGGCGAACCGCTCGCGGGGCTGGCCCGCGACGGTCAGGAAGTCGCCGCCCGCGTACACGGTGTCGCCGGTGACGGCGAGGGCCCGGACGGTGGCCGCGAAGGCGGGCCGGAAGCCGGTCTTGACGGTGCAGGTCGCCACGTCGATGGCGGCGAGGCTGGAAACCGGGGTGCCGTTGACGGCCCCGAAGTAACCGCCCGCGTACAGGGTCGACTTGTCCGGCGAGAGGACGAGCGCGCGGACGGTGGCGGTGCCCGAGCCCACGGTGAAGGACAGCTTGCAGGCGGTCGGGGCGCCCGTCGCGGCGTCGAGCGTCGCGAAGTTCACCGCCTCCTGCTCGGTTCCGGCGGCGCCCTCCGGCGGGCGCACGGCGGAGAAGGTGCCGCCGACGAAGACCTGGTCACCCGCCTCGGCGAGGGCCCAGACGACGCCGTTGGCCTGCCAGGTGGGCAGCTCGTCGGCGGTGAAGGCCACCGGCGGTGTGACGGCGGCTGCCTGTTCTACGAGGCCGAAGCCCATGGCCGTGCAGGTGCCGGCCAGGGCCAGGGTGAGAGCGGTGGCCAGCCCTCTGGATCTGTGCATGAACCCCCCAGTTCTACGGAATGCGAAGTGCGGTTGGACGGAGTGTGAAAAACGGAATGGCCAGAAACTATCGCACGGACGTCCACGGCTCCGGCCTCGGGCACCTTAGGCGGAATCCCGGCTCCGTTCACCGCACTTGACCCATCGGATGCCGAATCGCACCGGTCCCGCACACCGGCACCGGGCCTGCGGCCCTTTCGCCCCCGCTCCCCCTGTCCGCACCCTGGGATGCCGGGCCCGTTCTGGCGATTGCCGCCCCGCCCGGGCCCGCGCCCCTCTACGGTGCCCTGGGGGACGGCACAGGCACGGGCAGGAGCGCACGCCCGGGGACGTACGCGGGCGCGGGACCGGAGGGGCGGAGCGGGATGAGCGACGAAGAAGACACGCGGCTGGCGAGGATGACCCCCGAGATCTCCCGCCGCACCCTGATCCTGCTCCGCGGCCTGGCCGGGCTGGAACCACCGGAGCAGGTGCCCGAGGAGGCGATGAGCACCGCCGACGAGGTCCTCGCGGAGTACGGGACCGACGGACTCCGCGTGCTGGTGATGACCCTGGCGGCCTGGGCGACGGCGCAGATCGAGAACGTCTCCGAGCTCAGCGGGCGCAGCCACGAGGCCGTCCTCGACGCCATGGAGCTGGCCTGCCTGGAGGCCGGCGCCGAGGAGTGACCGGGCGCCGCCGGAGAGCAACCGGCGAGGGCCGGAGAGAAGCGCCGGAAAAAGGAGCCGGGCCCGTTTCGGGCCCGTGTTTGCGGCCCTCGGGGTTTGTGTCGCCGAAAATCGGACAATCCTCCGGAGGCGGACACCTCGGATTCGACCCGGCGTCGGCGACACTGGGGGAAGCGGGGGGTCCCGATCGGAGGCCGTCGTGAGCACACCTTCCCCCATCCGGATCGCTGCCGTCCTGTCGACCGAGCATCGCGGGCGGCTGATGTCCCACGCCCATGAGGTCAATTTCCACGAGGGCGCACGGATCTTCGACGAGGGCACCCGGGCGGATTCCTTCTGGATCGTGCGCTCCGGCACGGTGACCCTGGAGATCCCGGTCCCGGGCCGCCGGCCCACCGCCATCGAGAGCCTGGGCCCCGGCGAGCTGGTCGGCTGGTCGTGGCTGTTCCCCCCGTACGTGTGGCAGCTGGGCGCGTCGGCCATGACGCCGGTGCGGGCGTACGAGTTCGACGCCACGACCGTACGGATGCTCATGGACGCCGATCCCGCCTTCGGATCCGCCCTCGGCCACTGGGTCGGGCGGGTCCTGGCGCTGCGGCTGCACCAGACCCGGACCCGGCTGATGGATCTGTACGCCCCCCGCCTCGCCGCGAGCTGACCCGGACGGTTCGGGCCGATTCCGCCGACCGCTCCCCCACAGGTCAGCCACCCCCGGACCGCTGCGGTCTGCGGTCATGCGTGCGCACTGAGTGACGAGAAGTAGTGGTGCGAACGGGCGTTCCGGTTCCGCATGGGCAAGACTCGCGTCCGTTATCCGACGCAACGACGCGAGGAGTGTTCGACATGCGATCCATCACCAGGACCCTGGGACTGTCGTCCGCCGCCATGGGGCTCACCGCCCTCACCGCCCTGGCCGGCTCGGGCGCCGCCGGAGCCGCGCCCGCCGGCGGCGAAAGCCTGTACGCGCCGTCCGCGCTCGTCCTGAGCGTCACCGACGGCGCGGACGCGGCGAGCGGTACGGTGCTGCGCGCGGTCACGCTGGTCTGCGCGCCCCGGCCCGGCGGAACCCACCCGGACCCCGCGGCCGCGTGCGCCGAGTTACGGGTACACGCCCCCGACCTGGACGCGCTCGCCGAGCCGCGCCCCGACGCGGCGTGTACCCGGGAGTGGAGCCCGGTGACGGTCACCGCGGAGGGCGTGTGGCAGGGCCGCCGGATGAGCTACACCTACACCTACGCGAACCCGTGCGCGCTGTGGCACAGCACCGGCACGGCCTTCGCCATCTGAGATCAGCCCAGCTCCAGGCTCGTGACCCCGTAGATGCCGGTCAGATCGAGGTCCGGCTCCTGGCCGGTGTACATCCGGGCGGTCTCGAACACCGGGGTCAGTCCCAGTCCGCCCAGCAGGGCGGCGGCTCGCGGATGGGCGTCCGGCACGTCCACGGCGACCTTCCCGTCGGGGGTCCGTTCCGCGAGCCGGAGCAGGAGGGCGGCGGCCACGTCCGGGTCGGCGGCGTAGAGCGGGCCAATGCGGGCGGCGCCGCTCGCCGGCCGGACGGCTCCGAGCCCCTCGATCCGGCCGTCCCGGACCGCGGCGAGGGCGGTACGGCCGGGCAGGCCGATCCAGGCGGCGAGGAAGGCGTCGCGGGGTGCGGGGAAGAACCTCCGGTCGTAGGCGGCGAGTTGCCCGAAGGGCACGGTGGCCGCGTCCACGATCCGCACCCCGGACGCCGACTCCTCCGGGAGTTCGCCGGCCGGCCGCGGAACCCCCTCGTGGCGGACGTTGTTCCAGGCCGAACGGAAGCCGGACGTCCGGTAGTTGTGCTGCTGCTCGACCACCCCGTCCAGCCCGACGAGCCGTCCGTCGAGCCGCTCCATGCCGGCCTTCCACAGCCGGATCCCGTACCCCTGGCCGCGGAGGTCGGGACGGGTGATGTAGAAGCCGATGAAGCCGAATCCGGCCCCGTAGCGGACGGCCGAGATGCAGGCCACGGGCTCCCCGCGGAGCCGCCCCACGAGGAATCCGCCCGGATCGGCGACGGCGAACGCGAACCGGTCGGAGTCCCCGGGGTTCCAGCCCTCCGCGTCGGCCCAGTCCCGGAGCAGCGCCATGTCGGCCGCGCTCGCACCGTTGATCTCGAATCCAGTGAGTCCGGTCATGTCCGCTGTTGTACCAGATCCGCCCCTTGGTCCGGGTGGGCTCAACCACCCGTCAGGAGGCGGACGAACGCCGCGCGATCGGCGTCCCGGTGCAGATCGCTCACCTGCCCGTCGCCCACCTCCACGACCCGCCATACCCCGTCCGCCCGCAGCGCGAGGTCCGTGGTGACGAAGGCGCAGCCGAGCTCCGCGACGGCGGCCCGGACCGGTCCGAGGTCCGGAGCGGCGGCCTCGGCGTACGGGCTGTCGGGATGGGCGGTGACCAGCCGGGGTTCGCCGTCGCGCCACCAGACCCGCACCTCGGTGGCCACGCCCTCGGCCGCCGTGAACCGTTCGAAGGCGCGCAGCACCACCCCGCCGGCCAGATCCTCGCCCTGGAGCTCCACGAACCGGTTCACGACGCGGTGGACGGCGGCCCGGTCCGCGAGATCGGGGAGGTGGCAGGCCTCGGCCCACTCGTGCTTGCGGGATTTGACGTAGTCCTTGACGATGCCCGCGCGGGACGGCAGGGCCGCGGCGGCGTCCGCGAGCCGGGCCGGCTCCGGGGTCTTCCCCGGGGGCGTCGCCAGCCAGCGGCTGGGCGGGGTCAGCCCCGCGAACGCCTCGTACCAGCCGGGGAGTTCGTGGGCCCGCCGGTACGCTTCCGGGCCGACCCGCAGGGCGCTGCCGCGCTCGCGCAGGGCCGCGTCGAGTGCGGCGTACCGGCCCGCCGGAACCATCCAGCCCCGGTACCACAGCGGCCCCGCCCCGGCGGGCACCCCGGCCACCGCCCGGCCGGCCTCCCCGGCGAGCAGCGCGTCGTGGTCGATGAGCCCGACGCCGCCCCCGGCGGAGCGCACCGCGCGGGCCTCCTCGGCGAAGTGGGCGTCGGGGCGGCGCCCGTTCAGCGGATCGCAGCAGTACAGAACGGTGGTCGGCATGCCGCCACCCTACGGATGCCCGCGCGGAGCCGGGCCCCGGATGCACCGGCCGGCCACCGGAATGATGTGATCGCATGAGGAACCGGAAGGCCGGAGCACCGGAATCGGAGCCGGCCGGGGAACGGGAGGACGTTCGTGCTCGGGATGGGTGAGCTGGTCGCCGGCTGGCGGGAGGCAGGCGTCTGCGAGGGCATGGCGCTGATGGTGCACGCCTCGCTGTCCGCGCTCGGACGCGTGGACGGCGGCGCCGCGACGGTGGTGGCGAGCCTGCGCGAAGCCGTGGGGCCGGCCGGGACGGTGGCCGTCCCGGCGTTCACCTGGGAGGTGGCCGATCCCGACCCGGAG
Source organism: Streptomyces sp. NPDC051563 (assembly GCF_044454225.1). Taxonomy (NCBI): domain Bacteria; kingdom Bacillati; phylum Actinomycetota; class Actinomycetes; order Kitasatosporales; family Streptomycetaceae; genus Streptomyces; species Streptomyces sp. NPDC051563. The sequence continues at coordinate 35,242 of NZ_JBITDL010000015.1, read as the reverse complement.
CACGTGGGCGCGGCGGACGCCGCGGTCGCGGCACGCCGGGCCGCGGTACCGCTATTCCACCCGGGGCTGCCGGTCACGCGTGCGCTCGGCGCCGTACCGGAGGCCCTTCGGTCCCTGCCCGACAGCCTGCGCAGCGGACACCCCCAGGCTTCGGTGGCAGCGGTCGGCGCCCGTGCGGCAGAGGTCACGGCGGGGCAGTCGCTGGGCTTCGCGCTGGGTCGCACCTCGCCGTTCGGCCGGCTGCACGACCTGGGCGCGCACATCCTGCTGATCGGGGTCGGTCACAACCGGAACTCGTTCCTGCACTACGTCGAGTCCCTCGTACCCCGCCCCCGGCTGCGGGTGCGGCGCTTCCCGATGGAACTGGCGGGCGAGCGGGTCTGGATCGAAACTCCCGACGTGGGCAACGACAACGACACCCACTTCCCCGTCGTGGGCCCCGACTTCGAACGGCACGCGGGCATCCGTCCGTCCCGGGTGGGCGGCGCGGTGTGCCGGCTCCTGCCCGTCCCGGCCCTGGTCGACTTCGCCGTTCCCCGCCTTCAGGAACTGCTGGACACGGACGCCGCGCGGTAGCCGAAACCCCGTGGAGAGTCCCGCCCGGGGTGCCTAGAGTCGCCCCATGGGAAAGCCGCTCGTCGCAGTGTTCAGTGGGGCCGGGATGTCCACCGATTCGGGGATTCCCGACTACCGGGGGCCGCAGGGGTTGTGGCGGCGGGAGCCCGGCGCCGAGAAGCTCGTGACCTACGCGTCCTACATGGCCGATCCGGAGATCCGGCGCCGGTCCTGGCTGATGCGCGCCGAGATCGGCGCTCTGGGGGCGCGGCCGAACGCCGCGCACCGTGCCGTCGCCGAGCTGGAGCGTGCCGGGATCCCGCTGCGGGTGATCACGCAGAACGTGGACGGGCTGCACCAGCTCGCCGGGACCTCCGCGCGCAAGGTGTTCGAACTGCACGGCACGGCGCGGGCCGTCGTCTGCACGGTCTGTCATGCGCGCACCGGTATGGACGAGGCGCTGGCCCGGGTCGCCGCCGGGGAGCCGGATCCGGCGTGCCTCGCGTGCGGCGGGATCCTGAAGGCGGCGACCGTGATGTTCGGGGAACGGCTGGATCCCGAGGTGCTGGCCCGGGCCGTCGCGGTCGCCAAGGGGTGTCAGGTCTTCGTGGCCGTGGGCTCGACGCTCCAGGTGCAGCCCGCGGCCTCGCTGGCCGGGATGGCCGCGGAGGCCGGGGCCCGCCTGATCATCGTCAACGCGGAGGAGACCCCGTACGACCCCCTGGCCGACGAGGTGATCCGCGAGCCCATCGGGACGGCCCTGCCCGCCCTGCTGGCGCGGATCGCCTCCGGCGGCGCGCCCTTCTGACCCGACCGGGGCGGGCACGCCGCGGCCGGCACGCCGGGGCACGCCTTCCGGGGCCCGCCTTCCGGGGCCCGCCTTCCGGGGCCCGCCTTCCGGGGCCCGCGCGCCGGGCCCCGGCCGCCCGTGCCGGACCGTGTCAGCCCGCGTCGGCCGCCCGCCGCATCTCCGCCACGTCGAGCTTCTTCATCTTCATCATCGCCGCCGTCGCCCGGCCGGCCCGCCCCGGGTCGGGGTCGGAGATCAGCTCGATCGCCCCGGCCGGGATGACCTGCCAGGACAGCCCGAACTTGTCCTTGACCCAGCCGCAGGCGGATTCCGCCCCGCCGTCGGCGGTCAGCGCCTCGTAGTAGTAGTCCGCCTCGGCGTCGTCGGCGCAGTTGATCTGGAAGGAGACGGCCTCGGTGAAGGGGAACTGCGGACCGCCGTTGAGCCCGACGAACTTCTGGCCGTTGATCTCGAACTCGACGACCATGACCTCGCCCGTGACGCCGCCGCCGTTCTCGGGGAAGAGGCCCACGCGGCCGATCTTGCCGTCCTTGAAGACCGACACGTAGTAGTCGGCGGCGGCCTCCGCCGCGCCGTCGAACCACAGACACGTGGTGAAGGGGTTGCTCGCCATGACTGCCTCCGGAGTGTGCGGGGGCGGGAAGATCCCGTCCCGCACATACAGACCGGCCCCGGCCCCGAAACTCATCGGTGGGGCCGGGACCGGTTCGCATTCCGCCTGCAATGCACTCGTGCGGGCTACATCTCGAGCATGCGGTCGACGATCCGCCGGGCCGCCTGGCCGTCGTCCAGGTCGCAGAACTCCTCGCGGAACGCGGCACGCGCCTGCGCGTACTCCGCGCCCAGCGCGTCCGCGTTCCGCACGGCCTCGATCAGGCTCGCCGAATCCCGCAGCAGCAGGCCCGGGGCCTTCTTCTCCAGGTCGAAGGTGAACCCTCGCAGCGTGTCCCGGTAGTGCTCCAGGTCGTGGGCGAAGAGCAGGACCGGCCGGTCGGTGTGCACGAAGTCGAAGATCGCGGAGGAGTAGTCCGAGATCAGCACGTCGGCGACGAGCAGCAGGTCGGTGGCGTCGGGCCAGCGCGACACGTCGACGACGAATCCGTCGCGGACGCCTTCGCGCACCTGCTCGGTGACCTTGTGGTGGCCGCGGATCAGCAGGACGTGGTCCTCGCCGAGCTCGCGGCGGGCCGCGTCCAGGTCGATCTTGAGGTCGAGCTTGTAGCCGGAGGCGACCGTCCAGCCCAGGCGGTTCTCCCGCCACGTGGGCATGTAGAGCACGACCTTCTTGCCCTCCGGCAGGCCGAGCCGCCGCCTGACGTCCGCGATCCGCTCCGCGTCGGGCCGGACCAGCGCGTCCGTGCGCGGGCTGCCCGATTCGATGACCTCGCCGCCGTAGCCGAGCGCCCGCTTGAGGACCGGGGTGGCGTACGAGCCGGGAGAGGCGAGCAGCGACCACTGCGCGCTGTCGTGCTCCAGCGCGTCCAGCACTTCGGGGCTGGTGTAGTAGTCGTGCATGAAGTCGTGGCCGATCTGCTTCAGCGGCGTACCGTGCCACGTCTGCACGACGGTCTGACCGGGACGGCGCCGGAAGGCGCGCGGCACGCTGTCGTTGACCACGTAGTACCGGGCCCGCGCGAGCACGTCCCAGGATTCGAGGCTGTCGTACTGGACCGCACGGGCGGTCTCCGGGACCTCGGCCCGGCCGTCGCGCACCAGCCAGACGTGTTCCAGCTTCTCGTCGCGCCGCAGCAGCTCCTCGTGGATGGCGCGCGGCGAGTCTCCGGCGCCGTGCCCCTGGAAGGCGTCGTAGACCACGATGTCCTTGACCGGGAGCGCGCTCTGGGCCGGGTACGTCACGTCGCGCGCGATCCGCTGCGCGTAGCGCGAGCGGTCGTGCGGGCTGATCATCGGGTCGGCGACCAGGGCGACGCGGTCGAAGAGGCGGGCTTCGACGCGTATCCGGCGGCCCCGGGCCGTGACGGCGTGGGGTCCCTCGTGCAGGGCGGTCGGGGCGAACTGCAGCGGGGCGCCGCGGTCGACGCCGAGCAGGCCTGCGGTGGCTCCGCCCCGGGAGACCGGGCGCAGCGTGGGCCACCAGCGGCCCTGCGGCAGCGGGGTGCGGCCGGCCCGGCTCTCGGGGAGCACCGGCTCGAAGGCGGCTTCGAAGGTGTCGCCGTCGCGGGTGACGGGGTAGCTGAACTCCAGGCCGGTCGGGTCGTGCAGGACCAGCTCGTAGGGCTCGTCCAGGGGCGCGAGGAACCGGCCCCGGAGCGTGAGGGCCCCGTCCTTGGCCTCGACGGTGTCGACCAGCGGCGGGGAGACCTGGACCGAGAGGGTCAGGTGCCCGGTGGTGCCGCGCTTGGCGAAGAGGGTCCGGCCGGGCTCTTCCCCGGGCAGGGCGAGGACGAGTCCGGCGAAGCCGGCCCGCTCGTCGTGCGCGAGGCGGTGCTCGGCGCCGCCGGCGCCGGTGACGGACAGCCGCCACGGCTCCGGGGTCCACTCGCCGGGCGCGGCCGGGGCGTCCGGGACGGCGGCCAGATCGGCCAGCGGGACGCGCACGGTGAAGGGGATCCGGCCGCCGGCGGCGGCGGGGGCGGTCTCCAGCGGGAAGGTGAGCGCGGTTCCGGTGGAGACGTGCACGGCGCGCAGGGCGGCTCCTGCGCCGACTTCGGCGGCGAGCTCGCCGGTCACCTCGACGGCGTCGTCACCGGCCGGGCGGACGTCCAGGGCGCGGGCGCGGACGATCTCCACCTGGACGCTGAAGGTCCCGGTGGTGCTCGGGACGATCCGTACGTCCGGGGCGACCCAGTGCGCGGGCGGGTTCTGTCCGCTGTCGTGCTCGCCGCCCTTGAGGCGGGCGCGGTGCAGTCCGCCGGCGCCGGTGACGGCGACGGAGGTGCTCCACACGCCTTCGTTCCACTTCCCGCCCGTCTGGAAGGCGGTGGGGTCGATGACGGCGGTGAAGCCGGCCCAGTCGGCGTGGCGCAGGGCGAGGTGCGGGGAGTTCACGGTGGCCATCGGGGAGGCGACCGTGCGGGTGGTGACGACGGTCCGGCGGCGCTTGCCGTTCTCGCGGAAGATCAGCATCTTGCGCGAGCCGAGGCGGCTCTCGGCGCCCAGGTGTCCGGGCAGGGCGTAGCCGCGCAGCAGCAGCTTGCCGTCGGCCCAGTGGGCCTGCTCCACCCGGCTGACGACGCGGCGTTCGCGCGGGCCGAGGGTGAGGACCTTGGCGGGGACCGGTGCCTTGAGGAACGGGTAGTCGGCCTGGGGGCGGGCCAGCCCCTTGACCGGCACGCTGTAGGTGAAGTCCCGCTGGTGCTGGACGAGGGCCACGAACTCCTCGATCCGGCCCTCCCCGGCGAGGTAGGCCTTGAGGCGGTCGGCGACCGTCAGGTCGGGCCACAGCCCGGGGCCGATCTCCCGGACGAGGCCGCCGGCCTCCTTGGCGAAGGCGGCACGGAAATCGTCGCCGGCCTCGGGGACGTACTTGTAGATGAGCGGGAGTTCCTCGCTCAGCACGTTGCGGTCGTAGTCGCGCAGGTAGCGGGTGTAGGCGGCACCCTGCTTGCCCTTGAGGGCCTCGCGGACCAGGCGGACGGAGGTCACGCGGTCGATGACCGAGACCGGGTCGGTGGAGCGCTGGGTGATGGAGCGCTCGCCGGTTTCGCGGACGCGCCAGTGGTAGACGCACTCGCCGATGACGTCGACGCTCTTGGCGAAGTAGTGCGCGGGGATGGAGACGGGGGCGTCCTCGTAGAGGATGCCTTCCGGGTACTGGAAGGCGTGCTCGTCCCAGAAGCTCCGCCGGTAGACCTTGTTCCACGCCGTGCGGTCGGTGACCAGCGCCGGGAACTTGGAGATGTGGGTCTTCAGCCGGGTGGCAGCGAAGGCGACGCGGTGGCCCCAGGACTGCTGCATGCCGACGGAGCGGAAGCGCTTCACGTTGCCGGCGGCGAAGTCGGAGCCGGTCTCGTCGAGGGCGTCGATCATGCGCTGGTACGCGTACGCCGGCATGGTGTCGTCGCTGTCGACGAAGGCCAGGTACTCGGTGCCCGGGCTGGCGTGGCGGGCGCCCACGTTGCGGGCCGCGCCGAGTCCCGCGTTCTTCTGGAGGACCAGGCGGAACCGGTCGTCGCGGTCGACGAACGCCTGGGCGAGTGCCGCGCTGCCGTCGGTGGATCCGTCGTCGACGAGCACGACTTCGAAGTCGTCGAATGTCTGCGCTGCGATGGACTCCAGGCACTCGTCGAGATAAAGCTCGACGTTGTAGACGGGGACGACGATACTCAGGCGCGGGGGCATGGGCGGCGAGTTCTCCAGCTTACTAACAATATTGATGATCAGCCGATTACAGCATCTTACTCTGTAACGAGATGATAAATTCCGGTCGTCTCGGACATAAGTGAGAAGCTGCCGGGGCGGGCGGCCATGAGTTCAGCCGCCCGCCACCCAGCCGTCATCAGATCAGACTTCCAGCTCTGCCTCGATCTTCTTCAGCTGATGCCGGGCCATCGCGAGGTTGGCCCGCGACTTGTCGAGCGCCAGGTAGAGGAAGAGTCCCGCCGAGCCCCGGCCCTTCAGCAGCCGGATCAGGTGGTACTGGCTTCCCAGGGTGATGAGGATGTCCTCGATCTCCTCCTTCAGTCCGAGCATCTCCATCGTGCGGAGCTTGGCCCGCACCACGTCGGTGTTGCCCGCGGCGGCGACCGTGAGGTCGAGGTCCTTTCCGCCGCCGATGGTGCCGAGCGCCATGCCGCTGCTGCAGTCGACCAGGGCGACGCCGAGCACGCCGTCGATGCTGGTGGTGGCCTGCTTGAGCGATGTCTCCACGTTGGCCATGGGGGTTCCTCTTTCTCTTCGGTGTCCTGTGCGTTTCGTTCGGTCGGTACGTACGTACGTGGTCGAGGGGGGATCCGAGGGGGGTCAGGAGCCCTGGTCGGTGCCGGGCACCGCGCCCGGGGCCGGGCCGCGGCGGCCGAGGCTGTGGTCGATCAGCTCCGCTATGCGCAGGCTGGACCTGCGGGCCTCCAGGTGGAGCCGGCCGACGTTGACGCGCGGCTCCGCGATCAGGGTCAGTACGGCGGCGTCGCCGGCCGCGTAGGTGGCCACGTAGCCGTCCTCCCCGCGGACGAGCAGCTCGCGGAAGGCGCCCTGGCCGGTGCAGTCGCTGAGCCGCTGGGCCACTCCGAGGGCCGCGGCGGTCAGGGCCGCGACGGATTCCGCCTCGGTGGCGGCGCTGTCGTGGGCCAGGACCAGGCCGTCGACGCTCGCGGCGAGGGCCCCGCCCAGCTGCGGGACGCGGGCCCGCAGCCGTCGGAGCTCGGCGAGTATCTCGGCCTCGGCTTCGGCGGGCACCGTACTCATGTCAGACCTTCTCCTTTCGGGCTGCCGCCGCTCGGAACGGTCGCCGCGCTGGGCGGCTCGCAGCGGGAGCCTCACAGGCTTGCCTCCAGTGCGTCGCGTAACCGGCGCAGCAATGCCACGTCCGGGGACTGTGCCTGCGTCATCCAGTCGGGCAGCGGCGCCTCCACCGCGGCGGGTGCCGGCGCGTGCGGGGTCTCGACCAGCCCGGCCGCCGCGAGGCGTCGTACGTCGAGCAGGGTGTGGAAGGCCGGCCGGCCCAGTGCCCAGGCGAGGTCCGCCGGTGTGCGGACCCCGTCGGCGCGGTCGAGCAGGATCCGCTGGCGGGCGGTGACGGTCTGTCCGGGGGCGGCGGCCCGGGGCACGACCGGGGAGGTGTCCAGCAGCGGGTAGGGCCAGACCGCGTCGAGCAGTTCGCGGCGGCGGCAGCTCTCCCGCTCGACGGCGGCGGCCGGTACGGAGCGGACGGAGCCGATCCAGTGGGTGGCCCCGCGGCGGAAGCGGGAGGGGCCGCTGCCCGGGGAGAGTGCGAAGAAGGCGGCGTCGAAGATGGCGGCGAGGTGGCATATCTCCAGTTCGCCGCCCGCGAGCCCGCCGCTGTCGACGAGGAAGCGGGCGACCTGGCGGCGGGCGCCGGCCTCGTTCACGGCTTCGGTCCAGCGCTCGGGGGTGAGCCCCCCGCCCGTGGTGAGCAGGACGTCGAGTCCGGGGGTGGCCGGGCTCTCCGCGTGCACCACGCGGCCGTCCTCCAGGAAGAGGGTGCCGCGCTCCCGGAACAGGGCGCCGGTGGCCCGTTCGGCGGCGAGCCGGGTGAGCAGCGGGGAGACGGCGGCCATGGCGACGGCGGTCACTTCAGCACCAGCTCCTCGGCCAGGGCTCTGAGTCTGTGCCGGGCGAGGGCGAGGTTTCCGTCGGTCCGGTCGAGCCACAGGTGCAGGAACACACTGCTGTCGAAGCTGGTCTCGACGAAGCGGAGCACGTGGTAGCCGGTCCGGGTGGTGACGATCAGGTCCTCGACGGGCGGTCCGGCGCCGTCCTGCGCCTCCTCGGTTCCGTCCGGGGCGAAGGACTCGTACTCGGCGGCGGCCCGGGCCAGTTCGGCGGTCTCCGCCGCAGTGGTCTCGTGGTCCCCCACCGGTGATTCCCCGGCGGTGCCGAGGGCCAGTCCGCTGCTCCAGTCGACCAGCGCGGCCCCCCTGGCACCAGGCAGGGCCATGGCTTCGAGCAGGCATTCGTCGATCCCGGGCACGCGGGCTCCCCTCCCGGCCGGACCGGGCGTGGTGCACGGTCGTACGGCGCGACAGAAGGGAACTTACTCAAGTTCCGCAGTACGGAAGGGCGTTCTGGCATTTTCCGCTGGAACATGCGCGATGGCACGTGACAGCTTGGCCGGAACCCCACCTCTTTTGACCGTTGTTGTGGATCACGAAGCGAGCGGCAGATCGTCCGCGAGCCGGAAGGACCCGCCCTCGCGCTGTACGTAGCCCTCGTGGCTCAGGGTGCGCAGCAGGTGGTACACGGTGGGCAGCGGGATTCCGGTGACCCGGGCCAGGCGCTTGGCGGTCGCCCCGCCCTCCGCGTACATCGCCTCCACGAGCCGCAACGCCCGCTGCACGGAACCGATGAGGGTAGGTGCGGTGGGGGTGGCGGCGCCGCCGCCGTGCGCGCCGCTCGCGCCGTCCGCGCCGCCCGCGCTGTCCTTGTGGCTGTGTTCGGTGCCCATGAGTGGTCCCCCTGCTCCGGTACGAGGCCTGGCAAACCCATCAAAGTCGCTCACCGGCCGCAAAACCAGCGGACGCGCGTAAACCTGAGCATAAGATCAACTCATGCCCGCCCCGCGGAGACCGGGCGCTCCGCTCAGATGCGGGCCGCCGTCCAGCCTTCGATGTGCCAGGGCGCACCGACGGTCAGCGCGTGCGGAGCGCCGGAGACGGTGAGGCAGGCCTCGCGCGGGGTGCCCCGTTCGAAGGTGAGCCGCAGGGAGCCGTTGCCGGTGACCTCGGCCGTGTTGATCCGGCACAGGGCCAGTTCGCCGAGGAGCGCCAGCGGATGGCCGGGGAGCATGCTGCCGGGGCTGGCGGAGACCCGGACGTCGCCGTCGGCGGCGATGCCGACCCGGACCGAGCCGAAGAGCGGCTGCTCCAGCCGCCAGGGGGCGTCTATGACGATGCGCGCCTCCGCATCGGTCAACTCGTCGTGGACGGTGAGGAAGGGCGAGGCCCGGCGGCGCTCTCCGATCTCCAGGACGAGGGTGCCTTCCAGGTCCACGGGCAGCGGGGCCTCCCCCATCGTCACGGGGAACGGGTCGCCGTCCACGCGCAGGCACACCGGGTCCAGGCAGTCGGGCACCGGATCCACCACCGGCCCCGGCAGCGGGGGCCGGTCGCTCACCTCTCCCCAGAGGGCGGGGACGGCGCACCGCAGTACCGCGTCCGTGACCTCGTCCGCGACCCGGGCGGCACTGCGTTCGTCGGTGATGCTCCACCAGTGGTCGTGCGGATGGCCGAGGAGGCGGCCGATCCTGGAGTGCCAGCCGACGGGGCCGACGCGGTTGGCACTGAGCCGGGTCCCGAGGGCCGGCCGCAGCCGCCGCAGGGCCTCGTGCTCCGCGTACGGGACGGCGCGCAGATTGATGGTGAACCGGCACTCGGCGGCCCCGGACGAGGCGCTCCGCTGGAAGCCGAGCAGCGCATGGTCGGGTTCGGCGTCGCGGAGCCGGTACTCCAGCCCCGTGCCGGTGAAACCCGCATCGCGCAGCGCCGGGGCGATCCGCTCGCGCAGCGTCTGATGGAACAAGTCGGTCGCGTTCACCCTCGTAGTGTCACAAGCCGCCCCCTCCCCGACCAAAACCGTCCATCCCCGGGCGCCCGCGAGGTCCGTCCGGTGGCCCTCTATCCTGCGCGGACCGCGGATCACGGCTGGTCGGCGGCGGGGAGGGGGATCAGCGGACGTGGAAACCGTGAGACGGGACGCCGGGGCACCGGAGGCGCCGGAGGCGCACGGACCGGAGGTACGGCCGTGCCCGGAGTGCGGGACCGAGGTGAGCGTGCACCCGTGGTACGTGACCTGGTGCGCGGCCTGTGACTGGAACGTGGACCCGGGCGCCCCGGATCCGGACCGGGGGCGCCTCGCGCAGGTCCGGCGCCGTCTGGCCCGGCGGCACGGGGAGCAGCTGGCGGAGGAGATCGGGCGGGTCGGGAGCGGGGACCGCCGGGGCCGGCCGGACGGCTCGACCGTCCTGGCCTTCGGGCTCGCCCTGCTGGTGCACGGGATCACCGCGGGCCTGTTCCTGGCCGCGGCCGTGCTGATCGTCGGCGGGTGGCACACCGGGATCCAGCCGGTGCTCGGCGTCCTGCTCCTGGTGGGCGTGGCGGTGCTGCTGCCCCGGCCCGGCCGGAGCCCGAGCGGTCCCGCGGTGCTGTACCGGGCGGACGCCCCCGGACTCTTCGGGCTGATCGACGAGGTGGGCGCGGCCGTCGGGACCGCGGGGGTGCACGCGGTGGTGGTGGACGCCTCCTTCAACGCCGCGGTCAGCACCTACGGGTACCGCGGCCGTCGCGTGCTGGTCCTGGGCCTCGGCCTGTGGGAGATCCTCACGCCGCAGGAGCGCGTGGCCCTGCTGGGGCACGAGCTCGGGCACTTCGCGAACGGCGACATCCGCTCCTCCTTCCTGATGCACGGGGCCCTGCGGTCCCTCGTCGAATGGCTCTTCGTCCTGCGCTCGGTGAACCACGGGAGCATCGTGGACTGGTTCCTGAACGCCCTGACGTTCCTGCCGCGCTGGACGGTCTACGGACTGATCCACCTGCTCGACGGCCTGACCCTGCGGGCCTCGCAGCGTGCGGAGTACCTGGCCGACACCGGCGCGGCCCGGGCCGGTTCCAGCGCGGCGGCCGTCACGCTGCTCGACCGGATGCTGGTCGGCGAGGGCGTCGAGGCCCACCTGCGCCGCGAGTCGATGGCGGCGGCCCGGGCCGGCCTCGGATCGGGGGGACGCGACGCGCGCGAGGTCCGCGAAGCCGCCGAACGGGAGCTGTGGGAACGGCTGGCCGCGCGGATCGCCCTCGTCCCCGAGCACGAGTACGAGCGGCTGCGCCGGGTATCGGCCCGGCGCGGGCACAGTGTCGACGACACCCATCCGCCGACCCACCTGCGGCGCCGGTGCCTGGCCTCGGCCGGGCCGCAGCCCGCCCGGGTCGTCTGCGACGGCTCCCGGGCGCAGGTGGTCGCGGCCGAGCTGGCTGCGGCCCGCGCCGTGCTGGCCCGCCGGGTGATCCGGGACCACGCCGGCTGAAGGGACGTACGCCCCGCCGGGACGCACTTCCTTCTCGGACGTGCCCCGTTCCTCCGGCCTATTGCGTGCAGGTCACGAAGGCCGGGAGCGGGGTCTCCTCGACGAGGCGGCGGGGAAGGGACAGGGCGAAGCGGTGTTCCAGTACGGCGAGGGTGAGGCGGTCGCGCTCCTCGTCCGGTTCGTCGTCGGGGCGGGCGTAGCAGCCGTCCGGGGTGAGGATCTTGGCCTCGACCAGCTCGGGCAGGAGGAAGTCGGGCCGGTGGCCGCCGCGCCAGTGCTCCTCGCCGAGGCCGAAGCAGCAGACCAGCTCGCCGTCCCGGGCGTACGCGAACTGCTTGGGCGGGTGATCGGGCTGCGGGTCGAGGTGGACGGCCTCGGCCCCGGAGCGGGAGACCTCCGCGAGGCGCTGCGCCCCGGCGGGCACTCCGTGTTCCACGGCGAAGGACCAGCCGCCCCAGCTCCCGACCCGGGCGACGCCGTCCCCGTCCACCGTCTCGGTGACCATGCTCCACGCGTCGATGGCTCCGAGCGGCCCGGGGTGCAGGTCCGGCAGGGCGCCGAGCCGGGCGGCGAGTTCCTCGGGGCCGATGCCCCGGGCGAAGGTGAGGCTGACGTACCAGGCGCTCCAGTCCGCCAGCCACTGGATGCCCCCGTCGCAGCCGCGGGCGCCCTCGTCCGCGCCCTGCGCCGTGATGTCCGCCCATGCCACGGCTGCCTCCCGCGATCTCCACGATCCCCGCGATGCGAGCCGGTCCTGCCGGAACCGGCCCTACCGGCACGATAGTCAGTCGGCGGGTCCCTCCGGGAGGAGACGCTCGACCATGGTGTCGATGAGCCCCTCGATCCCGTCGGCGGACCGGGGCTCCAGCAGTCCGGGCACGGTCAGGTCGTCGACGATCAGCCCGAGCATGGCCAGGTAGATCAGGACCACGCCCTGCCGGTCCCCCGGCAGTCCCGCCTCCAGGTGCCAGTCGAGGTTCGCCTCCAGTTCGGCGCCCTGGAACCCGGCCAGTGCCTCCTGGAGTTCGGGCCGCCGGGTGGCCTCCAGGCGCAGCTCCAGCATCGCGGTGTGGACGCTGCGCTCGCGGCGCATGCGCTCCAGGAGGCGGCGCAGCAGCACCTTGGTGTCGAGCGGCCCCGCGAGGTCGGCCGGATCGGGGGTCAGCCGTTCGCGGGTGCGGTGCAGGATCTGCACGAGGAGCTGGGCACGGTGGGCGAAGTAGTTGGAGGCGGTGCCCGTGGGCACCCCGGCCTCCGCGTCCACTGCGCGCAGGGTCAGCCCCCGGGAGCCTTCGCGGGCGAGGACTTCGATGGCGGCGTCGAGCAGCGCGGCGCGGCGCTCCGGGTTCTGGCGCATGGGTGGGTACCTGACCGTGTGGGCGCGGCCGCCGGTATGACCGCCGCATATGCACTGCACGTGCAGTGCTTCGGACACGCTAGCGGACGCCGCCTCGTCGAGGCCCTCCCCAGCGCCCCGTCGGACGTGCCACCCTGCCCGTCATGGAGCGGATCATCGGGGAGATACGCGAGGACCTGGACCGCCGGATCGCCGTGGCCGCCGAGCGGCTCGCCGACCGGTCGCCGGCCGAGGATCCGGCCTGCGCGGTCTACGTCGCCCTGCTCGGCCGGGCCGCCCTGCGCGAGCGGGTCCACCAGCTGCTCCGCCAGAGCGTCGACGGTCTGGTCCGGGCGTCCCGCGGACTGCCGCCCGAGCTCGGCGAGGCCCGCGCCGACGGCGAGCTCCGCGCCCGGCAGGGGCTGCCGCTCGATTCCCTGCTGCGGGTGCACCGGCTCGCCGGCAGGCTGCTGTGGCAGGTCCTGACGGAGGCCGTCGCCGCCCACGACCGGGCGGCGCTGCCCCGGCTGCTGCCCGGGGCGCCCGCACTGTGGGACGTGGTCGACCGGATGGCGGACGCCGCGGCCGAGTCCTACCGGCGGGCCGAGGCGGTGCGCGGGGACCGCGAGCGGGAGCTGCGGGGTGCCCTGCTCGACGCCCTGTTCGACGGCGTCGGGCCGGCGGGCCGGTCCGCCGAGCCGGCGCGGCGGCTCGGGCTGCCGGAGCGCGGCCGGTTCGCCGTGGTGGTCCTCGATCCCGGGGAGGAAGCCCGGCCGGCGGCCCCGGGCGGCGCCCCGCGCGTGCTGTGGCGGATCCGCGCCGACGGGGAGACCGGCCTGGTGGAGCTCGGCGGGCTGCCACTGGCCTCCGTGACCGATCTGCTCGCGCCCCTGGGCTTACGGGCCGGGGTGAGCCCGGTGGTGGAGACTCCGGGCGAACTGGCCGGGGCCCGCCGGCTGGCCGTACTCGCGCTGCGCGCGGCGCCGGGAGCCGAGGGCCCGCACACCGCGCTGCTGGACGAACGGCTCCCGGCGGCCCTGGTGGCGGCCGAGCCCGAACTGGCGGGCCGGCTGCGTCAGGTGGTGCTGGGTCCGGTCCTGGCACTGGCTCCGGAGGACCGCGGGGTGCTGCTGACCACGCTGGGCACCTGGCTGGCCTGCCGGGGCTCGACCGCGTACGCCGCCCAGCGGCTGTACTGCCACCGCAACACCGTCTCGAACCGGATGCGCCGCCTGGAGCAGCTCACCGGCCGGTCGCTGGCCGATCCCGCCCACGTCGTGGAGCTGGCACTGGCGCACACGGCGGTCACCCAGCGCCCGGCCGGGTCCCCGCCCCCTCCCGCCGCTCCCCCGGGTCCCCCTCCTTCGGCGGCCGCGCCGACTCCAGCAGGAACGGCACGTCGATCACCGCGACCCCGGGCGTGAAGAGCAGACGCGCCTTGAGCCGCAGGGCGTTCTGGTTGTGCAGGGGCTGTTCCCACCAGTGCCCGACCACGTACTCCGGGATGACCACGGAGAGCATGTCCGTGCCCTCGGCGGCCGCCTGCTCCTGTACGTAGGCCAGTACGGGCCCGACCACCTCGCGGTACGGGGAGTGCAGCACCTTGAGCGGGATGCCGGGGTCGTGGTCCGCCCAGTCCGCGCGCAGCCGGCTCGCGTCCTCCTCGTCGGCGGCCACCGAGACGGCCGTCAGGGTGTCGGGGCGCAGGCCCATGGCGAAGCCGAGGGCCTTGAGCGTGGGCGCGTGCACGGAGGCGACGAGGACGACGACGTGGTGGCGGGCGGGCTTGCGGGGTTTGACCCCGGGGGCGACGGCGACTTCCCGGGCCACGGTGTCGTAGTGGCGGCGCACGCCCTTCATGCCGATGAAGAGCAGCGGCATGGCGATGACGACGAGCCAGGCTCCGTGGGTGAACTTGGTGATCAGGACGATGACCAGGACCACGAAGGTCATGGTGGCGCCGACCGCGTTGATGGCGAGCCGGCGGTGGATGTGGATCCGCTCCTCCTTGCGGGTCTCCGGGGAGGCCAGCTCCTGCTGCCAGTGCCGGACCATGCCGGCCTGGGAGAGGGTGAAGGAGACGAACACCCCGATGATGTAGAGCTGGATGAGGCGGGTCAGCTGGGCGTCGAAGGCGATGATCAGGCCGATGGCGGCGAGGGCCAGCAGGACGACGCCGTTGGAGTAGACGAGCCGGTCGCCGCGGTTGAAGAGCTGGCGCGGTACGTACCGGTCCTTGGCGAGGATCGAGGCGAGCATCGGGAAGCCGTTGAAGGCGGTGTTCGCGGCGAGGATCAGGACGCCGGCCGTGACGGCCTGGAGCAGGTAGAACAGGACGTGCCAGTCGCCGAAGGTGGCCCGGCCGATCTGGGCGAGCGCCGTGGACATCGGGGTTCCCGGGGCCAGGCCCAGCTCGGTCGGCTCGGCCGCCACGTGCACCTGGTAGGTCATGGCGAGGTAGGTGATCCCGGCGAACATGGTGACGGCCAGCGCGCCCATCGCGGCGAGGGTGGTCGCCGCGTTCTTGCTCTTCGGCTTCTGGAAGGCGGGGACGCCGTTGCTGATGGCCTCGACGCCCGTGAGCGCGGTACAGCCGGAGGCGAAGGCCCGCAGCGCGAGGAGCACCACGGCGAGGCCGGCGTAGTTGCCCTCGGCGGTGATGGGCAGCGCGGCGGATTCGGCGCGGATCGTGTCTCCGGTGGCGAGCCGGTAGGCGGCCACCGCGAACATCAGGTAGATGACGAGGACGAAGCCGTAGGTGGGTACGGCGAAGACCCGGCCCGATTCCCGCACCCCGCGCAGGTTCATGAGGGTCAGCAGCACCACGAAACCCACCGACAGGGGGACTTCGTGGTCGGAGAGGGAGGGGATCGCCGAGGTGATGGCGGAGACCCCCGAGACCACGGACACGGCGACCGTCATGACGTAGTCGACGAGCAGGGCGCTCGCGGCGGTGAGGGCGGCGGTCTGGCCGAGGTTCTTGGAGCTGACGATGTAGGCGCCGCCGCCGCCCGGGTAGGCGTAGCAGGTCTGCCGGTAGGAGGCGACGACGACCACGAGCAGGAACACGATGGCGGCGGCCGCGTACCAGGCGAGGTGGAGCAGCGCGACCCCGCCGAGGGCGAGGATCAGCAGGATCTCCTCGGTGGCGTAGGCCACGGAGGAGAGCGGGTCGCTGCAGAAGATCGGGAGCGCGAGCCGTTTGGGCAGCAGGGTTTCGCCCAGACGCGCGGTGTCGAGCGGTTCGCCGACCAGCACACGTTTCGCATTGATACGCCTCATTCAGGCATGATCAGCCAAAATCATGTTGATTTGTCCCATATAAACCCTGTGTCATGGGGTGAACCGGCTACATCTTCGCCGCCGCGCTGCGGATCGCCTCCCGGATCCGGAAGTACGTTCCACAGCGGCAGATGTTGGCGATCGCGTCGATGTCCTCGTCCGTGGGCGTGCTCGTCCGCCGCAGCAGGGCGACGGCCGCCATGATCTGGCCGGGCTGGCAGAAGCCGCACTGGGCGACGTCCTGTTCGAGCCAGGCCTCCTGCACCGGGTGCAGGTCCTCGCCGTCGGCCAGTCCCTCGATCGTGGTCACCGCCTTCCCCGCGCACGCCGAGACCGGCACCACGCACGGACGGACGTCCACCCCGTCGAGGTGGCTCGTACAGGCCTTGCAGACGTCCACTCCGCAGCCGTATTTGGGGCCGCGTACGTTCAGCATGTCGCGGAGCACCCACAGCAGGGGCAGATCGTCGGGCGCGTCCACGGTGACGCTCTGCCCGTTGACGGTGAAGGTGTGCGAGGGCACGGCTCGGCTCCTGGCTGGCTTGCTAGCGCGGGTAAGGGGTGAAGTCGACGTCGAAGTCGAGGGGGAAGCTGCGCGGCTTGGTGCCGGTGGCCCGGGCGTAGGCGTTGGCGATGGCGCCCACGGCGGCGGGCAGGCCCAGCTCGCCGGCTCCGCCGGGCTCGGTGCCGGTCGCCGGGAGCACGAAGACCCGTACGTCCTTCGGGGTGTCGCGCTGCCGCGCCCAGTGGAACTGGCTGTAACTGCCCTCCAGCGGCAGCCCCTTGTCCAGGTGCAGGCCGGCCTTCAGCGTGGTGGAGATCGCGTCGGTCAGGCCGCCGATCATCTGGGCCTCCAGACCGCGCGGATTGACGGGCAGGCCCACGTCGACGGCGATGACCGCCTTCGTCACCCGGATGTGCTCCGGATCCCTGGTGTCGATCTCGACCAGGCAGGCCGTCCGGGACTTGTACTCCTCGTGGAAGGCGATGCCCTGGGCGCACCCGGCGGGCATGGCCCGGCCCCAGTCCCCTTCGGCGGCCGCCTTGTCGAGCACGGCGCGCTGGGCGGCCGTCTTCAGGAAGGTCCGGCGGAACTGGTACGGGTCCCGGCCGGTCGCGGCGGCCAGCTCGTCCACCACGATCTCCTCGGCCCCGCGGGTGTTCGCCGAGTACACCGAGCGCCAGGACCCGGTGGGGACTCCGGTCGGGACCTCGGTGAGCGCCTGGGTCGTGAGCCCGAAGTGGTACGGGGACTTGATCGTGGTGAGGAACAGGGTCTGGGCGAGGGTGGCGTTGCCGATGCCGAGCGGGAGGCTCGCGGCGGTGGCGGTGATGATCTCGCCGAGGCCGTGCCGGAAGTCGGTCTCCGCGGCGGCGACCCGGTGCTCGAAGCTGAGCACCTCGCCCAGCAGGTGCGTCGCCCGGATCTTGTGGTGGGTGGCCGGGCGCATCCGGCCGTGCCGGGTGTCGTCGACGCGGGTCCACATCAGCCGGACCGGGCGGCGGCAGGCCTTGGAGATCCGGGCCGCCTCCAGGGCGGCATCGAAGAACAGCCGGCGGCCGAAGGAGCCGCCCGCCTGCACCACGTGGACGGTGACCTTGTCGAGGGGCAGGCCCAGGTCGGCGGCGATCGTCTCGCGGGCCACGATCGGCGACTTGAGCCCGGACCAGATCTCGGCGCGGTCCTCGCGCACGTCGGCGACGGCCGAGTTGGTCTCCATCGGCGCGTGGCTGACGAAGGCGAAGTCGAACTCGGCGTCCACGTGCGCGGTGAGCAGCGGCGGCACGAGCAGCGGCGGAGTGGCGGCGCGCAGCTTCGTCCGTACGGCCGCGTCCGAGAGCTGGTCCGCCGGGCCCGGGCCCCAGGTGACCTGGAGGGCCGCCTTGGCGTCGAGGGCCTGCCCGAAGGTCTCGGCGACGACGGCGACCCCGGTGGCGACGGTAACCACGTGCAGGACCCCGGGCATGGCCCGGACGGCGCCGAGGTTGGCGACGGAGCGGACGCTGCCGCCGAGCGTGGGCGGGCGGCGGACCACGCAGGGCTTGGCACCGGGGACGTCGAGGTCGAGGGTGTAGCGCTGCGCCCCGGTGACCATGGCACGGGCGTCGATCCGGCTGGTGGGCTTGCCGACCAGGGCGTGCTGCGCCGGCGGCTTGGGGGTGGCGCCGAGGACGATCAGGGCGGGGTCGGCGGCGGCCGCGGCGAGGGAACCGTAGGTCGCGGTGCGGCCGTCGGGGGCGCGGACGGCGCCGTTCACCGTGGTCAGGCCCGCTGCCGGGAGCCTCCAGCGCACGGCGGCGGCCGCGACCAGCCGGGCCCGGGCGGTGGCGGCGCACTGGCGGACCGGACCGTAGAGGGAGCGGACGGAGTTGGAGGATCCGGTGAGCTGGTTGAAGAGCAGCTCGGGGCGCGCGTCGTCCAGTTCGACCCGTACGGCGGCCAGCGGGGCGTCCAGTTCCTCGGCGACGAGCATCGCCACGGCGGTGGTGAGCCCCTGGCCGACCTCCTCGCGCGGGAGCCGGAAGCGGATGGTTCCGTCGCTCTCCACCACGAGCGCCAGCAGGGCCGAAGTGGCGGCGCCGGCCAGGATGAACAGGTCGCCGAGGTCCACCAGGTCGGCGAGGGCGGGCAGCGTCGGGACCACGGCGTGTGCCGACTGCGGGGCGAGGAGGTCGGCCCCGGCGCGGGTGACGAGGGCCAGGGTCGGGGCGGCGATCAGATAAGTGAGGAAGGACCGCCGGCTCCGGCTGCGGCCGTCGGCCGGCGCCCGGCCGCGCCCGCCGTGCGGCGCATCGCTCCGCCCGTCGGTCGGGGCAGGGCCCTGCCCGTCGTTCGGTGCATCCGTCGGCGCATGGCTCTGCCCGGTCATGTCGTGTGTCCCCGCCCTGCGCGCGGCCCGCCTCGGCGGGCCTCCCCGGCTCGTTACCGGCACGTAGAGTAGCCATTCGGCGGTACGGGCGGAAGTCTTGATCACCAGCCGGGCGGAACACCGGACGCAGCACCGTCCGGGCGACGGCCAGGACGGACGGCGCCAAGACCGGTGCGGACGGCGCCAAACGGAGCGCGGGGTCCTTCGTTCGGGGGGTCGCGGCCCGGCCGTGTTGATCCGGATCCCGCGTCGCCCCCAAGTGGGCGCGGCAGCGGGCGGACCTCGTACACCTCGGCCGTACGATCGATCCCCCTCGTCCGGAAGGCCGGTTTCCGACCGCGGACAGGAGGGTGAAGAACCACGGCTGCGACGCACCGCACCCTTCGGGCCAGCGCCGGTCCGTTCCGTGAACGGCGAGGGCCCGCGGAGCCGCCCCACCGGGCCGTCGGCACGCGCTGACCGGAATCGTTCGCACGGTCCAGGAAGGGCCGGAAGGCCTCAGGCATATGCCTTAAGCAAGTCCGGGTCGGATGTTGCCAAACGCCTTACGACCCGTCGCCGGCTGTGCCACAGTCGTTACCGGCCCTTCCTTCAGAACCGGTCCCTCCTCAGACTTGGCCGTGCCGCGCCTGTATCGGAGCTCAGATGCCGTCCCACTTGTACGCGGACCGCCCCGCGCAACCCCCGGAGCCAGGGTCGGTGGACGCGCTGATCTCGCAGACCCGACAGCTGCGAGGGGAAGTCGACGCCGTCCGCCGCGACACCGTGGTCGACGACGACGATGCACAGGGCCGCTGGCAGCGCGCGCTGTGCGATCTCGCCGTCCACCACCTCGACGACCTCCGCGCGCACTTGGGCCAGCTCAAGGAGGGACTGCCGCCCACCGCGGCCGAGTCCGCCGCACTGCCGCAGGCCGCCCCCGAGACGGGGGCCGAGGCCCAGCAGACCAGGGTCGGCAGTGCCGAGTGGAACCTGCTGACGGACGAGGTCAGTTGGTCCGAGGAACTCTTCCAGATCTTCGGCCGCTCCCCCGAGGCCGGCGCGCTCCCCCTCGACGAACTGGGCTCCACCCTGTTCTCCGAGGACCAGCCCTTGCTGACCGCGATGGTGACGGCCTGTCTGGTCGACGGCAAGCCGATCGACGGCGAGTTCCGCATCGTCCGGGCCGACGGCCGGGTCCGGACGCTGCACATGAGGGGCGAGCCGGTACTCGACTCCGACGGCTGCACGGCCTCCATGTGGGCCGTGCTGCGGGACGTGAGTGAACTGCGCCGGAGCCAGCGGGCGGTGCGCGAGTCCAGGGACTCGCTGCAGCGCCGGCAGGAGATCGCGCAGACCGAGCGCCGGCTGGCGGTCGAGCTGCAGGAAGCCGTGCTCCCCCCGTGGCGCGGCTCCCTGCGGTTCCCGCACGACAACACCGGGGCGCTGGACCTCGCGGCGCACTACCTGCCCTCCGCGACCAGCGCACTGATCGGCGGGGACTGGTACGACGCGCTCGAACTCCCGCACGGCGATTCGATGCTGACGGTGGGTGACCTCACCGGGCACGGGGTGACCGCGACCTCCGGCATGGCGATGATGCTCGGCGCCCTGCGCGGGATGGCCATGGCGGGCATCGAACCGGGCCCGCTGATGGGCTGGCTGAACCAGCTCCTGGAGACCTCCGTGCAGCCCGCACTCGGATCCGCGGTGTGCTGCCGCTACGATCCCGCGCGCCGCGTGCTGACCTGGGCGCAGGCCGGCCACCCCGCCCCGCTGCTGTTCCGGCGCGGGCAGGGCCGTTCGCTGCTGCCGCCCGAAGGCGTCCTGCTCGGAGCCACCTCCGGAGCCACGTACGGCCAGGCCGAGGAGCGGCTGGAGGTGGGCGACGTACTCGTCCTGCACACCGACGGACTGACTCCGCGCAGCATCGAGTTCAGCAAGGCCGACGGGACCGAGCGGCTGCTGGCGCTGGCACCGCACTTCTCCGCCGCCCGGTCCGCCCAGGACTGTGTGCGCCTGGTGATCGGGGAGTTCGGCGAGGGCGAGCGCGAGGACGACGCCTGCGTCCTGGTGGCCCGGATCGGCTCCTAGCGAGCTGCGGGAGACAGATCGTCCGCGGCACTCCGCGGGACTCTAGGCCGCGCCGGAAGGCGCGGCCTTTCCTCGTCGTCGGGTCCGGCCGGCCACCCGCTCAGACCGACCGTGCCACGGGGCTGTTCGGGAGGGCCAGCTTGATCTCCTCGCGGAGCTCCTCGATGCCCGCGAATCCGGAATAGTGGCCGCTGAGCCGGTACATCTCCCGCAGCCGGTCCCACGTCCGGTGCGAGGAGGTCTCGTTCATCGAGACGAGCGCCAGGCGGGCGTAGCGGTCGGCCTGTTCCGGGTCGTCGGCGATGAAGCAGGCGGAGGCCATCGAGATGTAGTCGAAGATCTTCGAACGCTGGTGGCCGTCGGCCCGCAGCCGCAGGGCCTCCTTCGCGTGCTGCTGCGCGATGGTCGCCGCCGAGGGGTCGTGGTCGGCGAGGGTGCGGAAGGCCAGCGCCTGCATGCCGTGCAGATCGGCCTCGTCGAAGTGCTGCATCCAGGACGGCGGCGGCACGTCCCCCGAGGTGGACACGAACAGGTCCTCGGCCTCGCCCAGGGTGCGGCGCATGGCCTGCCCCTTGCCGAGCGCGGCCTGCGCCCAGGCCTCGATGGTGTGGAGCATGGCGCGGGTCCGGGGCAGGGTCTGCTCGCCCGAGCCGGACTGGGCCAGCTTCATCAGGTCGAGGGCCTCGTTCGGCTTGCCCAGGTGGACCATCTGGCGGGCCGCCCGGGAGAGCGCCTCGCCCGCGCGCGGCCGGTCGCCGCCCTCGCGGGCCGCGTGCGCGGCGATGACGAAGTACTTCTGCGCGGTGGGCTCCAGGCCCACGTCGTGGGACATCCAGCCCGCCAGGACCGCCAGGTTGGCGGCCACCCCCCACAGCCTGCGCTGGAGGTGGTCGGGGTGGTGGTAGGCGAGCATCCCGCCCACCTCGTTGAGCTGCCCGACCACGGCCTTGCGCTGGAGGCCGCCGCCTCTGGAGGCGTCCCAGGCGCGGAAGACCTCCACCGAACGTTCGAGGGCCTCGATCTCCTGGGAGCCGATGGGCGCCGCCTCGTAGCGGTCGTAGCCCGCGGAGTCGGCCTGGAAGGAGTCGCCGTGTCGCTGTACCTCCTTCGCACGGGCGGGGTCGGTGTGGAGCCAGTCGTGCATGGCGTTGCCGATGGCGGAGCCGGCGGTGAGCACGGCACCCGCGCTCATCAGACCGCGACGGTTGAGCATGAGGTCCATTCCCGTGAATTCGGTGAGGACCGCGGCTGTGCGTTCGGGCGCCCAGGGCATCCCGTCGGGGTTCTCCTGCTCCCCGTCCGGCTGCTGTTTGGCGGTGCGCCGTTGTCGTACGAACCCGAGGTCCTCGATGGTCACGACACGACCGAGCCGCTCGGTGAACAGTGCTGCCAGTACCGTGGGCACCGGTTCGCGCGGGGTCTCCCCCATGTCGATCCAGCGCCGCACCCGCGAGGTGTCGGTGGCCAGCTGGTGGTGGCCCATCGAGGCCGCCTGCCGGTTGACCATCCTCGCCAGTTCGCCCTTGGACCAGCCGGCCAGGCCGAACAGGTCGTTCAGACGGGTGTTTGGACCTTTGCTCACGTCAAGCCCCCAGGTTCTCGGCTGAGTTGACAGTAGCCCCCCGTCAGATGCCGAGCGACTATTCGCCAGGGTTCGCCAGGGCACGCAATGTGGTCCGCCACCCACGCCCGGGTGTCAGGTAGGAATGCGCCTCCCCGACCCGGTCACCGGCGGAACTCCCCAGGGTGATGCACGGGATCCGGCGGGGCGGCGTATGCAACTCGTCGGCGCACGAAGGGATCCGTAACGCCATGTACGCAGCCACGTCCTCCGTGTCCGCCCCGGTCCGGCCGCACCGCACGCTCCCCGCGGGCGGCGGCCCCTACCTCGAACCCGGCCGCCCCGCGGCCACGGCGCAGGGCGCCGTACGGGCACGGCGGATGCCGGGTACCGGATCGCAGCCGCTCAGCGGGAGGATCGACCTCTCGGGTCCGCAGGGGGCGCAGTTGCGCACCGCGCTCGCCTCCGTGCAGCGCATCTGTCCGGAGTTCGCGCCGGTGCAAGTACTGCGCCGCAGCGGCCGGTCGGTCCTGCTGGTGGGAACCACCGGACGGATGACGGCCGTCGCGAAGGTTTTACTGGATCACTCGCCCGAGTGGCGCGAGCGGTACCGGCACGAAATAGCGACGTACCGGACCTTCGTCCGGCACCGCCCGCAGGTCCGGGTGCCGCGGCTGATCGCCGCCGACCCCGAGAACTGCGTACTGATCGTCGAGCGGATGGCCGGCCGGGTCGCCGCACTCCAGCGGCATCCGGTGGAGGCCCCGCCGCGGGCCGACCTGCGGGCGGCACTCGGAGCGGTGCGCCAGGTGAACGGATGGCGGCCCGCCGAGGAGCTGTTCGAGCGGCCGCTGGACTACGACCGGCGCATCGCCCGCGACTACCAGCTGGGCCTGCTGACCGACCGTGACTTCGGCGACCTGCAGAAGCTGCTGCACGGCGTGAAGATGTCGGGCAACCCCTGGCAGTTCAACCACGGCGACGCGCTGCTGTCGAACCTGCTGCTGTCCCCGACGGGTCCCGTGCTCCTCGACTGGGAGCACGCGGGCTGGTACCGCCCGGGCTACGACCTGGCCACCCTGTGGACCGTACTGGGCGACGCCCCCGCCGCACGGGCCCAGATCAGCCGCCTGGCCCAGGCTGCCGGACCGGCTGCGCGGGACGCCTTCCTCGTCAACCTGATGCTGGTGCTGACCCGGGAGATCCGAATGTCGGAGACGGCCGTGCAGCGCTCGATGCTGGCGACCACCCCGACCCACGCACTCCCGGCGGGCTCCCTGTCCTCGGGCGAGGAGCAGCGCCTGCTCCTCCGCCGCCTCCACGACGACGCGGGCATGGCCCGCCGCGCGGTCCGCGCGGCGGTGGGCACGCGCTGACCCGAACCTCCACGCAGTCCCCAAGTCCCGCGGCGGTCCGGCCGCGGGACTTCGGCATGTCCGGGCTCCGGGCCGGACCGGGTTGCGCCGGGCCTGGGAAACTCCCGGTTCCGCTCGGTTCGTCGCGCCGGGATACCGTCCCCCTTGGATGGCCCGGCCCGTGAGGCTTACCCTGGCGACGTCGACGATCGTTTCGGTTGGGGAACCGGTCGTCGCTCTGGTCCGGGGGCTCCGCCGGTGACGGCGTCGTCCTGCGGCCGCCGCACCGCCGCCGACCCGCCAGGAGAATTGCGTGATGGACCAGGGTGATCCTCACCTGAAGAGCCTGCGCAGCAGGCGGCCCGGTCCAGAACTCGCGGCGTGGATCGAAGACCTCTTCGGGGTGCCCCCCGGCTTCCTGACCGCGACGCCGTCCGGGCGCCGGCCCGCGCCCTGAAGGAACGTTTCCGGCTCCGCTCGGCGGCGTTCAGGGGCAGCGGGGTACGGAGGTGCGGGGGACGACGGGTCGGCAGGGCACGGCAGGGCAGGGCACGCGGGGTGCAAGGAGGAGTCAGGGGTGGGGATCGTGAGGAACCGGCGGCGCGGCCAGCAGCTGGAAGAAGAGATGGTCCGGCTGTGCGACGAGCTCTACGCCGGTCTCGGCCGGCCCGCACCCCGTGACGTCGACGAGCTGATCGCCCGGATCGCCGGGTACCTCACCGAGTACCGCGGCGATCCCGCACGCCCCGTACGCATCGTGCGGCGGGACTTCCCCCAGGGCATCGGCCCCGTTTCGGGGCTCTGGCTGGACCGCGAGACCGAGGACGTCATCGTCGTCGCCAAGAGCACCAGTCCCTTCCACGCCCTCGTCATCCTGGGCCACGAGATCTGGCACATGGTCCGCGGCCACCACGGCACCCACGCGCTGGGGGCGCAGGTCGCCACCCGGCTGCTCGGCGACGACGTCCTGAGCCCCGGGGAGCTGGACGAAGCCGTGCGCCTGGTCGCCGCGCGGACCCACGCCTTCGCCGGCGACGAGGCGGAGGCCGAACTGTACGGCCGCATGCTCGGCCGGCGCTTTCGTCACCTGGTCGAATTCGACCCGGCGCACCGGATCCTCGAAGGACCCGCCGCCAGGATCCAGGCCTCCCTCGGCGACGGCTGATGAGCGGACCGGACTACTACGTACCGGCGGTGGCCCTCGGCATCGCCTTCGTCACCAAACTCCGCGGATTCATCCGGCGCCGGCGCGATCCCATGACCAGGGCCGTCGCCGGACTGCTCCTCATGTCCGGGGCCGGATTCGCCTTGGCCGCGCCCCCGACCATCGCCGTGGTCAACCGGTGGGCGGGCGTGCCGAACGTCTCGGCCCCGCTGGTCTACGCGATCCTCTGCGTCTTCAACACGTTCTGCATCGTGCTGCTCGTGTACTGGCGCGAGGGCTTCGGCGAGGGCGCCCGGCGCCAGGTGCGACGGTGGTTCGGCGCCTGCGCCGGGGTCATCGTGCTGCTCGTGGGGTGCTTCTCGCTGGGCGAGGCACCGGTGGAGCGGCTCCGGGACCTGGACACCCATTACGCGTCCACGCCGTGGATCCGCGAGATGGTCGTGGTCTACCTCACCTGGCACATCGTGGTCGGCGTGGTCGTCCCGGTGATGTGCTGGCGCTGGTCGCGCGTGGTGGACGGATGGCTGCGGGCCGGACTGCTGACGCTCGTCGCCGGCTTCACCTTCAGCACGAGCTTCGGCGTGGCCAAGGCCGTCGCAGTCATCGCCCGTTGGGCGGGCGGCGACCTGGACTTCCTCAGTACGGACGTCGCCCCGCCGCTGGCGGGCGTGGGCGCCGTACTGACCACGTCGGGCTTCCTGCTGCCGCAGGGCCGGCGCGCGGCCATGGCGTGGGAGGCCTGGCAGAGCTACCGGTGGATGGGCCCCCTGTGGCGCAGGCTCCGTACCCTGATGGGCCTGCCGGCGACCACCACCTGGTGGGAGCCCCTCGGGTCCCGGCTCTTCGACCGCGAGACGGACATCCACGACGACCTGCTGGCCCTCGCCCCGTACTGCGACCTGCGGGCCATGACGGCACGTCGCGACCGGGCGCTCGACGACGGGGCCAGCCCCGAGGACGCGTGGGCGCTGGCCGCGGCCACGATGATCGCGCTCGCCATCCGGGCCAAGGAATCGGCCGCCGGGACGGACGAGGAGCCCCGGGAGACGGGCACCGCCGCCCTCGGCGCCGTGCTCGGCACCGGGACCCGGGGGATCGCCCGGATATCCCGCCAGTACGGCGCTCTCCGCCACGACTTCGCGGTGGCGCAGTGAGCCGCAATCCCCTCGTGGAGCAGGTCGCCGCATGACCAATCCCAACGGCGCCGTGTTCTACGCATCGGGCGCGGTCCTGCTGCTGGCCGGCTGTCTGAAGCTGCCCGCCCTGTGGCACAACCCCAAGGACGAGCTGCTGAGGTCCGTCTGCGCGCTGCTCTTCACGGCCTCCGGCGTGTTCGCGCTCGCCGCGGTTCCCTCCATCGCGGCGATCAACCGGATCAGCGGCGTCCCGAACACGGCCGCCCCGGTCGTGTACACGCTGCTGACCGCGTTCTCGGGCTCCAACCTGGTCCTCATCATCCGCTGGAGCAGCGGACCCGACCAGGCCGCGCACGCGGCCCGCTGGTCCCGGCGCTGCAACGGGGCCACGCTCGCGGTCATCGCCGCGATCATCGGCCTGTTCGCCCTGGGCGACGCCCCGGCCGAGCGGGTGGTCGACCTCGACACGTACTACGCGAACACCCCGTACCTGCGCGAGATGATCGTGCTGTATCTGGTCGCGCACACCACGGCCTCGGTCGCGATGACCGTGCTCTGCACCCGCTGGGCACGGGTGGTGCGCGGGCCGCTGCGCGCCGGGCTGGTCCTGATCGTCATCGGCTACGTCCTCAACCTGGCCTTCGACGCCCTGAAGTTCACCGCGATCGGCGCCCGCTGGGGCGGCCACGACCTGGACCGGCTGAGCTGGCCCCTCGCCCCGTCGGTGGCAGCCGTCGCCGCGCTCCTGATCGGCACCGGCTTCGTTCTCCCGCTGCTGTCCCAGCTGCTCGTGAACCTGGTGGGCCCGTGGCACCGGTACTACCAGTTACAGCCCGCGTGGAAGGAGCTGCGGGACGCCACCCGGCACGGCATCAGCCCGCCGGTCCGGCTGCGGACCCCGATCGACGTGCGGGTGTGCCGGCTGGAGTCCGACATCTACGACGGGATCCTGGCCGTCCATCCCTACCTGGACCCCGAAGTGCACGCGCTCTCCCTCGCCGAAGCCCGCAAGACCGCCCGCACCGACGCGGACGCGGCCGCCATCGCGGACGCCGCGGCCCTGGCCCACGCCGTCGTCGCGCGGGCCCGCAGGGAGGGCGGCCAGGGGGTCCCGCCCGATGAGCAGCCCGACGACGTCCCCCTCCTCTCCTCCGCCGTCAACGCTGCCGGCCTCGTACTCCTGTCCCGGGCCCTGTCCAAGTCCCCCATCGTCCGAGCCACCCGCGAAGCCGCCGTCCTAGAGAGCAGCACACGATGACCCAGACCCCACCCGGCAAGACCCGCGTCGTCATCCTCGGGGGCAGTCTGGGCGGCACCCTCGCGGCCGCCGCCCTCGCGCCGCACGTCTCCGAGGTGCTCGTGCTCGAGCGCGAGCGAACGCTCCCCGAATCCCCGGTGCCCCGTTCAAGACTTCCCCAGGCGGCGCACGCCCACATGCTGTGGGCGGGCGGCGCCGACGCCATCGAGTCGCTGCTCCCCGGCACGACGGACCGGTGGCTCAAGGCCGGCGCGCACCGCATACCGATTCCCACCGGGATGGTCTCCCTGGCACCGGCGGGCTGGTTCCGGCGGTGGACCGAGACGCACTACCTGATCGGGGCCGGCCGCGACCTCGTCGACTGGGGCGTGCGCACGGCCGTCCTGGAGATACCCAACGTCCGCGTGCGCACGGGTGCGACGGTGGTCTCCCTGGTGGGCGATGCCTCGCGGGTGACCGGCGTGGTCGTCCGCGGCGAGGACGGCGCGCAGGAGACGGTCGGCGCCGACCTCGTCGTCGATGCCAGCGGCCGCGGCTCGAAGATCCTGGAGTGGCTCGCGGGGATCGGCGGGCCCCGGGTCGAGGAGACCGTCGTGGACGCCGGCGTACGGTACGCCAGTCGCCGCTACCGCGCCCCGGAAGGCACCGAGAGGGACTGGCCGGTGATCCACATCCAGGCGGATCCGCGGCAGGGGCGGCCCGGCCGGATCGCCTCCATCGTCCCCATCGAGGGCGGCCAGTGGCACGTCAGCCTGTCCGGCACCCGTGGCGGCGAGCCCACCTCCGACGAGGCGCTCTTCGAGGAGTACGCCCGGGGCGCACGCCACCCGCTGGTCGCCGAGTTCCTGGCGCGCGCGGAACCCGTCAGCGAGGTACAGGTCTACGGACGGACCGCGAATCGGCAGCGGCGGTTCGAGAAGGCCGAGATGCCCGCCGGACTCGTCGTCCTCGGAGACGCCGCCACGAGCCTGAACCCGGTCTACGGCCACGGCATGTCCGCGGCCGCTCAGGGCGCCGTCGCCCTGCGGGACACGGCCGTGAAGACTCCGGTGACCGCACCGAAGTTCGCCGCCCGGGCCCAGAAGGCCATCGCCCGGCCGGCCGCGGCGGCCTGGCTGCTGGCCGTGGGCCAGGACCGGTTCTACCCGGGCGCCGTCGCCAAGTCCCCCAGCCTGGGCGACCGGGTCGCGGCCCGGTACGTGCAGCGGCTGAGCCACACCGCGATCGGCAACTTCGTCGTGGTCAAGGCGCTGACCGAGGTGATGACCATGAAGAAGCCCGCCTCGGTGCTGGGGCGCCCCGCCGTGCTGTTCGCCGCGGCCCGCGGCCTGCGGCGGCCGCTGCTCAAGGGACCCGCGCTGACCGAGCGGGAGCGGGCCGTCCTGAACCGTGAACCCCGGCTGCGCGAGCCCCTGGTCCGGGCCGAGGAGAGCCGGACCGGCTGAGGCGGGGCCGGGGGCCGGGCGGGTTTCCCGCCGGGCGGCGGGCGGGACGTATCGATCCCGTGGTGTGCACAACAGGTGTGCCTGCCACGGGATTTCTCGTGTCCGGGACACGGCCGGGCGGGCAGGGCAACCGGCGCGCATGCCTTGACTTCACATGATCCCCCGAAGACCTTTTCTGACTCGGCATCAGAATGCCGGATCCGCCTCCACTCCCCCTCTCCGCTGGAGCCTGCCCATGACCGCGAGAACCGCCTCCGCAGCGAGTTCCGAACCGCGTTCCGAACCGAGTTCCGCCCGCCCCTCCCGCCGGACGGTACTCGCCGGCGCCGGCGCCGGGGCGCTCGCCGCCACCGTGCTGCCGTCCGCCGCCGCGCACGCCGCCGCAGCGGCGGACGGACCCTCGCTCGGCGAGTACGACGTCGTCGTGGTCGGCTCCGGGGCCTCCGGGATGACCGCCGCGCTCACCGCGGCCAAGCGGGGCCTGAGCGTGCTCGTGGTCGAGAAGGCCCCGACGTTCGGCGGCTCGGCCGCCCGGTCCGGCGCCGGGATCTGGCTGCCCAACAACTCGGTGATCCTGGGCGCCGGCGCGCCCGACACCCCGGCGAAGGCGGCGCAGTACCTGTCCGCCGTGGTCGGCAACGGCTCCTCCGCGGACCGGCAGGCGGCCTTCCTGGCCAACGGGCCCCGGATGCTGGACTTCGTGATGGCCAACAGCCCGCTGCGCTTCCGCTTCATGGACGGCTACAGCGACTACTACCCGAACCTCCCCGGCGGGCTCCCGAACGGCCGCTCCATCGAACCGGACCAGATCGACGGGAACATACTCGGCGCCGAACTGGCCCACCTGAACCCGCCGTACATGCCCGTACCGGCCGGAATGGTGGTGTTCAGCCAGGACTACAAGTGGCTCAACCTCGCCGCCGTGAGCGCCAAGGGGCTCGCGGTGTCCACCGAATGCCTGGCGCGCGGTACGGCGGCCGCGCTGTGCGGTCAGAAGCCGCTCACCATGGGCCAGGCTCTGGCGACGGGCCTGCGGGCCGGACTGATCCAGGCCGGGGTCCCCGTGTGGCTGAACAGCCCGCTCGTCGACCTGGTCCAGGAGGGCGGCGCCGTCACCGGCGTGGTGGTGGAGAAGGAGGGCGTACGGGGCGTGGTGCGGGCCCGCAAGGGCGTGGTCATCGGCTCGGGCGGCTTCGAGCACAACGCGGACATGCGGTCCCAGTACCAGCAGCAGCCCATCGGCACCCAGTGGTCGGTCGGCGCGAAGGAGAACACGGGTGACGGGATCCGGGCAGGCCAACGCGCCGGTGCGGCGCTGGCGTTGATGGAGGACGCCTGGTGGGGTCCCTCCATCCCGCTCCCGAACGAACCGTACTTCTGCCTGGCCGAACGGACCCTGCCCGGGGGCCTGATGGTCAACGCGAAGGGCGCGCGCTTCGTCAACGAGGCCGCCCCGTACAGCGATGTGGTGCACGTGATGTACGAGAAGGACCGGGGTGCCACCGGTTCGCACATCCCGGCCTGGCTGATCGTCGATCAGAGCTACCGCAACAAGTACCTGTTCAAGGACATCCTGCCGACCTTCGTCTTCCCCGATTCCTGGTACCAGGCGGGCGCGGCGAAGAAGGCGTGGACCTGGGACGCCCTCGCCAATCAGATCGGGGTGCCCGCGGCAGCGCTGCGCTCGACCCTCAACCGCTTCAACGCGCAGGCGTGGAGCGGCACCGACCCCGACTTCCACCGGGGCGACACCGCCTACGACCACTACTACACGGACCCGGGCGTGACGCCGAACTCCTGCCTGGCCCCGGTCTGGGCGCCGCCGTTCTACGCCTTCAAGATCGTGCCCGGTGACCTCGGCACGAAGGGCGGCATCGTCACGGACGCGCGGGCCCGCGCGCTGCGCGCGGACGGATCGGTGATCCGGGGCCTGTGGGCGGCGGGCAACGCGAGTGCGGCCGTGATGGGGCACAGCTACGCGGGGGCCGGGTCGACGATCGGTCCCGCGATGACCTTCGGCTACGTGGCCGCCAACGACATCGCGGACGGCGCGTGACCCGGGACTAGCCCTGCTGGAAGAGCTCGGCCGGGAGCGGCTTCAGCAGCGCGTAGAGGTCGTCCGTGATCGGCCGGTCCCAGCTCGCGATGGTGACCAGCACGTTGTCGCTGCGGTCGAACTGCACGCAGCTGATCCGGCTCTCGGAGAGCTTGATCTTCCGCACGATGAGGAGGTTGTCGCCCTGCATGACGGGGCAGTCCTCGGCACCGGTGACCTCGACGTCCTCGTCGTTCTCGAGGGCGTCGAGGAGCTGCGCGACCTCGAAGGGGACCTGGCCCTCGGAGAGGTCGCGCGCGGGGGAACCCTCGGGGAGGTTTCCGATGATCATCGCGGGGCCGCGTCCGCCGAACAGGTCGTAGCGGAGGAAGACACCCTGGCAGCTGCCGTCGGGCGCGGGCAGCAGCCCGGCCCCGAGATTGCCCGGCCAGTCCCCCGGGTCCATGGCCAGGACGTCGAAGTCCGGGCCGGCGGGTGTGGCGGCGCGGTGGCGGCGGAGGAAGGACATGCCGCCATGGTACGTGCCCCGCCACGTTTCCCGGCCCTCCACCCCCTCACCCGGCCCCCGCCCCGGACGCACACCCCCCCCCACCCGGGCCGGAGCCCCGCAGCGACCCTTGCCGCCGCGGGCCCGGCGGAGGCGTCAGTGGACCGGGGTCGGGCCGGGGCCGGGCACGGGGCGGCAGGGCGGGGTGCCCCCGAGGGCGAGGAGGGCGTCGGTGGCGCGGGCCTCCAGGCCGTCCGCCCCGCAGGCCCGCGCGGCCGCGACCGCACGCTCCAGGAGGGAGCCGTCCCCCCGCTCCGCGCCCAGCGCGGCCAGCGCGAGTGCCAGCTCGTAGGCCGCCGGCGAAGCCGACAGGACGGACACGGCCTCCTCCAGGAGGGCGGCCCGGTCCTGCGGCGCAGCCACCTCCGCGGCCACCCGCAGGGCCTGCCCGATGCCGGACGCGGCCCCGAAGGCGCGGGCCCGTCGTAGGGCCTCCCCGGCCAGCTCCCGCGCCCGCGCCGGGTCCTCCTCGGCGACCGCACGGGCGAGGTGGAGCCGCCACGGGCACCAGGACGGGTTCTGGATCCCCCTGGGGGTCAGCCGCCGGTCCACGGCTTCGAGCTCCGCCGCGGCGGCCTTCGCCTGGCCGCGGGCCAGCAGCAGTTCCGCGTAGACGGTCTGGGAGTCGGGGAAGACGACCGCCGCGGGGAAGGGTTCCCCGTACTCGTGTTCCCGGGACAGCTCCCAGGCCTCGTCCACCCGGCCCCGCGCCAGCAGGGTGGTGACGAGGATCGCGATGGCGTACCAGTGCACGGGCGTACGCCGCCCGACGCGTTCGGCGAGGCGCAGTCCGGCCCGCGCCAGCTCTTCGGCGTCGGCGAGGCGCCCCTGGCGGTAGCGGATGTAGGCGCGCAGGCTGTAGGCGAAGGACAGGTGCGCCCCGCGCCAGCCCTGCCGCTCGAACTCGGCGGTGCCGGCCTCGAACAGCTCCTCGGCCCGCTCCGGCCGGTCGGCGTACATGTGGACCATGGCGACGAGTACGGGCACCTCGAAGCCCCGGTCCGCGTAGGCCCA
Source organism: Streptomyces sp. NPDC051563 (assembly GCF_044454225.1). Classification (NCBI taxonomy): domain Bacteria; kingdom Bacillati; phylum Actinomycetota; class Actinomycetes; order Kitasatosporales; family Streptomycetaceae; genus Streptomyces; species Streptomyces sp. NPDC051563. Next base: position 3,123 of record NZ_JBITDL010000015.1, on the reverse strand, counting down.
GCTGAAGTCGGTTTCCAGGACCCGCCCGGCATGGTGCAGCACCACGTCGACGGGCTCCCCGCGCAGGCAGGCGTCCCAGGCGCGCAGCCCGATGACGTACCGCTCGGTGAGGTCCCGCCCGGTCAGCCGGTCCGCGAGCTTCGCGAGCCGCCGGGAGCGCGCCGGGGAGTCCGGCTCGGCGGCGTTGAAGGCGTCCCACATGAACTGCTCGGACTGCAGGCGCAGCCGGCCGCGGACGTCCTGGGTGTACGGGATCTCGTGCGCGAGGCATTCCGAGGCCTCGGCCAGCCGGTCGCTGTGCGAGAGCACCTGGGCCAGCCTGATGACGATGCCCTGGCGCAGCGCCGGGTCCTCGAAGGGCTCCGCGAGGGCGGCGCGCAGGTGGTTGACGGTGTTGGCGGGCTCGGTGAGCAGGGAGGCGCAGCCCAGTTCGTACAGGACGGCCGCCCGTTCGTCGAAGTCCGGGGGCTCCCGCAGGGCCCGTGCGAGCTGGCGTCGGGCGGCTTCGGGGGCGCCGGCACGGAGGTTCTCGCCGGCCGCCTCCCGCAGGGTGCGCACCACCCAGGGGTCGTTCTCGGGGTGGGTCTCCAGCAGGTGCCGGGCCGCGGCGGAGGGGCCGAGTCCGGCGTCGATGACGGCCGCGGCGGCCTTTCCGTGCAGGGCGACGCGCAGGGCGTCGGGGATCGCCCGGTAGATGGCGGTGGCGATGAGGGGGTGGACGAACTCCAGCCCGGCCGCTTCCTCGGGGGCGGTGTCCTCGGCGGCGGCCGACAGGATGCGGGCGTCGCGCAGCCGCCCGGTGGCGTCGACGGCCTCCTCGGTGCCGAGTCCGGCGACGCGGGCGGCGAGTTCCCCGGGGATGTCGGTGCCGAGGACGGCGCAGGCCCAGGCGAAGCGGACGGTGGAGGGGCCGAGGCTGTGCAGGCGGGCGACGAGGCCACTGCCGCGCTGGGCGGCCGCGAGGTCGCGCAGGAGCGGGGCGCTGGCTTCGACGGGGGCGAGGCCCTTGTCCCGGACCTTCGCGGTGAGCTCGACGGCTTCGAAGGGGTTGCCGGTGGTGACGGCCCAGGCCTCGCGGCAGAACGCCTCGTCGGCGTGTTCCCCGACGGCCTCCCGGACGAGCCCGGAGACGGCCTCGGCGGTGAGCGGGGCGAGGGTCAGCGGGCGGTGTCCGGCGCGGCCGGGCAGCGTACGGAAGGCCTCGGCGTGCGCGGGGAGTTCGTCGGGGCGGTAGGCGACGACGAGGAGGAGCGGGAGGTGTTCGGCGCGCGGGGCGAAGGCGGCGAGCCAGGAGAGCGATTCGGGGTCGGCCCAGTGGGCGTCGTCCAGGACGAGGGCGACGGGGGCGCGCTGCACGACGAGGTGGGTGAGGACCCAGTCGAGTCCGTCGCGCAGGCCCTGGGGGTCGGGCGGGGCGCCCTGTTCGGCCGCGCAGAGGCCGAGGGCCGGGCCGACGATGGAGTACCAGCTGCCGAGGGCCTCGCGCAGTTCCGCGTCGGAGGTGCCGGCCAGCTGGGGCTGGATGAGCTGTCGGGCGACGTGGAAGGGCTGGCTCTGTTCCTGTTCGCCGCCGCGGGCGGCGAGGACGGTGCAGGCCTTGGTGTGGGCGCGGCGGCGGACTTCGCCGAGGAGCGCGGTCTTGCCGAGGCCGGCGGGGCCGGAGAAGGCCAGCAGGGCTCCGCCTGCGTCGGGGCCCGGGTCCGTGAGCTGGTCCAGGGCTTCGTCGACGGCGGCGAGCTCGGTCTCGCGTTCGAACATTTTGCGCCGTTTGCGGGTCCGGCGTTCCGTCATGGCTGGTACCCCCCAGGCCTGTTCGGGGGTTCAGCGTACGCCCGCGCACCCGCTCGGGAAGGCCGGTGCGGCAAATAGAGCTGATCTTCTTCCGGGGGCCGGTCGCTGGTGTATGGGCGGATGGGCTCAGCCCTGTGCGGAACGCTCCGCGAAGGCTTCCAGGACGGCCACGGCCTCGGCGGCCCGGGCGGCGTCCACGAAGAGGTGGTCGTGGTGGTAGCCGGCGATGACGTTGCAGCTCAGGCCGTGTGCGGCGAGTTCGGTGGCGAAGGCCGCGGTGAGGCCGACGGCGTCGAGGGCGGAGTGGATGCGCAGGGTGATCCAGCCGGCGGTGTAGTCGTAGGGGAGTCCGGCCTCGTCGGCGTCCTCCTGGCTCAGCACGAGGGTGAGCCCCTCGGGTTCCAGGACGGAGGCGACGGGGGTGAGCCCGGCCAGGGCCTCCGGGTCGGTGTCGCCGGGGATGGTGCAGAACACGTACAGCCCGTCGTTCAATTCGGGCCGCATTCCGGCCAGCAGCTTCCGCAGGTCGTTTTCTCCGCTCATGAACCCACCGTACCGGTCCTCCCGTTTTGGCTCGAACGACACCCTGACCGGCCGTCCCGTCAGCCGTCCGGCCCGGCGCCCGGTCCGGCGCCCCCTCAGTCGCCCTCGTAGAGCCGCCGGTGCCACCAGGCGCGCGGACGGCCGCTCCAGTCCACCCATCCCCCGGCGGGCGGGACCGGGTGCGGGAGCGTACGGCGCCGGAACCGTGCGTCCAGGCCCCGCAGCACGCGGCCCAGCGCGGCGCGGGCGGCCGGCGGCAGCTCCCGGTACAGGTCGCCCAGCTCGTCCCGGACCACGGCGACGTCCTCGCGCGCACAGCCTGGGCAGGCCGGGCACTCGGAGGGGAGCAGGAGCAGGGTGCTGCCGGGGCGGCCGAGGAAGGCCCGGTAGCGGCTCAGCAGATCGGTGATCTCGGCGCCCCGTCCGGGCCGGCCCCAGTGCGCGGCGGCGGCGGCGCCGGGCGACAGCCGGTCCACGGGCGGGAGTTCCCACGCCCAGGCCGGGGGTCGCCCGCGGTCGTACGTTCCTCGTTCGGCGCGCAGCGCGCCGGGCCGTCTACGCGGCATCGCCCTTTCGGCGGGTGGTCGTCATGGCGCCATGATGCCGGGGACCCCAGGGCCCGGCAAAGGGTTTACGGGGCCACCGGGGCGCCGGGCCCCGCGTCGCGGGCCCGGCAACATCCGGAAGGGACACCCCCTAGGGGGTGTCTTGTCGATCAGGCCGGATCAGGGAGCGGGGTCTGGTGCCGTGGATCGCAAGGCGGAGGAGGGAGTCGACGCGAATGGGGTC
>NZ_JBITDL010000014.1:179625-225059 GCF_044454225.1 Streptomyces sp. NPDC051563 | reverse complement strand
GTATCAACTTTTTGGCGTTGATTTTTGGCACGCTGTTGAGTTCTCAAGGAACGGACGCTTCCTTTGTACTCACCCTCTCGGGCTTTCCTCCGGGCTTCGTTCTGTTCTGTTCTTGCGTTTCAGACTCTATCAGAGTCTGTCTCGCTTGTTTCCCGCCTTCCAGGTCATCCGCTTTCGCGTTTTCCCTTTCCGGCGATTCCAACTCTACCAGATCATTTCCGTGTCGTTTCCGACTTGGATTTGAATTGGATGGCCATTGGAGAGCCATTCCCTTTCGGGCGAGCCAGACTTTATCAGGTTTCCCTGCTCTGGAATCCCACCCGCCCGCATCGACATGGCCGGGCACACGTGTGTGCCGGGGGGTCGTGCGAGGTGGAGACGTAAACGTACTGGAGCGGGGCCCCCGGATGCAAATCCGGTTGCCCCGCTCCGGCGTGGTCGCTACGGCGAGGGTCAGACCTCGACGACGACCGGGAGGATCATCGGGCGGCGGCGGTAGCCGTCCGAGACCCACTTGCCCATCGTGCGACGGATGAGCTGCTGGATCTGGTGCGGCTCTGCCACGCCGTCCGCGGCGGCGCGGGCGATGGCTTCCTCGATCTTCGGCAGGACGGAGGCGAACGCCGAGTCCTCGATGCCGGAGCCGCGGGCCTGGATGTTCGGGCCGCTGACGATCTTGCCAGTGGTGCTGTCCACCACGACGTAGACCGAGATGATGCCCTCGTCGCCGAGGATCTTGCGGTCCTTGAGGTGGGCTTCGGTGACGTCGCCGACCGAGAGGCCGTCCACGTAGACGTAGCCGGCCTGGACCTTGCCCGAGATGCGGGCCTTGCCGTCGATGAGGTCGACGACTACGCCGTCCTCGGCGATGACGATGCGGTCCTTCGGTACGCCCGTCAGGGCGCCGAGCTCGGCGTTGGCGCGCAGGTGGCGCCACTCGCCGTGGACCGGCATCAGGTTCCGCGGCTTGCAGATGTTGTAGAAGTACAGCAGCTCGCCGGCGGAGGCGTGGCCGGAGACGTGCACCTTGGCGTTGCCCTTGTGCACGACGTTGGCGCCCCAGCGGGTCAGGCCGTTGATCACGCGGTACACCGCGTTCTCGTTGCCCGGGATGAGCGACGAGGCCAGGATGACCGTGTCGCCCGGGACGATCCGGATCTGGTGGTCGCGGTTCGCCATGCGGGACAGGGCCGCCATCGGCTCGCCCTGCGAACCGGTGCAGACCAGGACGACCTCGTGGGGCGGCAGGTCGTCGAGGGTCTTGACGTCCACGACCAGGCCGGCCGGAACCTTCAGGTAGCCCAGGTCGCGGGCGATGCCCATGTTGCGGACCATCGAGCGGCCGACGAAGGCGACCCTGCGGCCGTACTCGTGCGCGGCGTCGAGGATCTGCTGGATGCGGTGCACGTGGCTCGCGAAGCTCGCCACGATGATCCGGTTGTTGGCGTTGGCGAACACCGTGCGCAGGACGTTCGAGATCTCGCGCTCGGGCGGGACGAAGCCCGGGACCTCGGCGTTCGTCGAGTCCGAGAGGAGGAGGTCGATGCCCTCTTCGCTCAGACGCGCGAAGGCGTGCAGGTCGGTGAGGCGGTTGTCCAGCGGGAGCTGGTCCATCTTGAAGTCACCGGTGCACACGACCATGCCGGCGCCGGTGCGGATGGCCACGGCCAGGGCGTCCGGAATGGAGTGGTTGACCGCGACGAACTCGCAGTCGAAGGGGCCGAGGTTCTCGCGCTCGCCTTCCTTCACCTCGAGGGTGTAGGGGCGGATGCGGTGCTCCTGGAGCTTGGCCTCGATGAGCGCCAGCGTCAGCTTGGAGCCGATCAGCGGGATGTCCGGCTTCTCCCGGAGGAGGTAGGGGACGGCGCCGATGTGGTCCTCGTGGCCGTGCGTGAGGACGATGCCCTCGATGTCGTCGAGGCGATCCCGGATGGACGAGAAGTCCGGCAGGATCAGGTCGATGCCCGGCTGCTCCTCTTCGGGGAAGAGGACGCCGCAGTCGACGATGAGCAGGCGGCCGTCGAACTCGAAGACGGTCATGTTGCGGCCGATCTCACCGAGCCCGCCCAGGGGGGTGACCCGGAGGCCGCCCTTGGGGAGCTTCGGCGGCGGACCCAGTTCAGGATGCGGATGGCTCAAAAGGTTCTCCTTCACCACGCGCGGCCACGTACCCGTCGAGGCACGTGGCGCGCATGTCATTCGTGCACTTGCTGTCGTCTTGTGTGGTTCTGCTTATTCAGTTGTGAAGTCTGGTGTCAGAGCTGTACCCCGCCGGCGGCAAGATCGATCTTGAGCTGTGCCGTCTCTTCGGCGGTCAGCTCGACGAGCGGGAGGCGCAGCGGGCCCGCGGGCAGGCCCTGCAGGTTCAGTGCGCCCTTGGTGGTGATCACACCCTGGGTGCGGAACATGCCGGTGAAGACGGGGAGCAGCTTCTGGTGGATCTCGGTGGCCTTCTGGACGTCGCCGCCCAGGTGGGCCTCGAGCATCTCGCGGAGCTCGGGAGAGACCACGTGACCGACCACGGAGACGAAGCCGACCGCGCCGACCGACAGGAGCGGCAGGTTCAGCATGTCGTCACCGGAGTACCACGCCAGGCCGCTCTGTGCGATGGCCCAGCTGGCGCGTCCGAGGTCGCCCTTGGCGTCCTTGTTGGCAACGATACGGGGGTGCTCGGCCAGCCGGACGAGTGTTTCCGTATTGATCGGGACACCGCTGCGGCCCGGGATGTCGTAGAGCATGACCGGGAGCTCGGTGGCGTCGGCGATCGCCGTGAAGTGCCGGAAGAGGCCCTCCTGCGGCGGCTTGCTGTAGTACGGGGTGACCGCGAGCAGGCCGTGGGCGCCGGTGCGCTCGGCCTGGCGGGCCAGCTCGAGGGTGTGACGGGTGTCATTGGTGCCGATGCCCGCGACCACGTGGGCCCGGTCTCCGACCGCTTCGAGTACGGCTCGTACGAGGTCGTTTTTCTCCGCGTCAGTGGTGGTCGGCGACTCACCGGTGGTGCCGTTGATGATCAGGCCGTCGTTGCCTGCATCCACCAAGTGGACGGCGAGCTGCTGCGCGCCGTCGAGGTCAAGTGCGCCATCCGCCGTAAACGGCGTGATCATGGCGGTGAGGACCCGCCCGAAGGGGGTCTGCGGAGTCGAGATCGGAGCCATGGGTAACACGCTACTCGCTGCCATGCTCGCGGTGTCCCCTCGGGGGACGTGATGAGGGTGTTGGAGCCCGGCACTGCCTGCTCGGGGGTTCAAGCAGTGCCGGGTCCGTTTGATCAGCCTAGATGAACTTTACGAAACGTGGCAATACGGACACTTCAGACTTGTTCCGTACATCCGTGCGGAACCAGGCGATCGGGGCATACGGGGTATCGCGGCGGACAGGCCCGAACGGGGTGCGGACCCGCCGGGCCCGAGGGCGTCGGAGCTGACGCCGCGCCATAAAATTTGGTTAATGTCCCGGAAATCGGCACCGATCGGGCCTTTCGCGCGTCCTACTTGGTAGGACATCCGCCCGTCCTGACCCCACAGCCCCCAGGGCTCCGACCGTGAGGAGAGTCGTCCCCCATGTTCCGCCGGCGCGAACCCGTCCCGTTCGCCTTCGTCGCCGAGGCCGACCGATTCCGCAGCAACGTCACTCCGCCGCCGCGCGAGAGTCTGAGCAAGACCCAGTTCGCCGCCCGTAGTCTGGTCGGACTGACCGTCGTCGCGGGGCTCGTCGGATCCCTGCTCTTCGGCATCCCCGCACTGCAGCCGAGCCACGCACCAGCGAAGTCGCAGCAGTCGGAGGCCTCCGAGGGGCGGTAGCCTCACGGGCACAGCCCAACCGAACGTGCATGTGAGTGAGGTCCTGCCGTGCCCCTGCCCTTCCTGACGGCCGACGGCGCATTCGACGCGCACGACACCGGGGAGACGCTCCCCTACGAAGACCCCGACCGCTGGCGCCGCCCCTACCGCCCGGGGCCCTGGCGCGTGGCCATCGCCGCCGTCATGCTGCTGGTCGGCTCGTTCATGCTGTTCGCCACCGTGATCATCGTGGCCGCCGGCACCTGGGCGGGCGCCCTGGGCGGCCTGCTCGCCTCGCTCGCCGTGATCGGCTCCGCCCTGCGCCTGCTGCGCACGGGGGTCTGGGTGAGCCCCAAGGGGCTGCGCGTGGCCGGATTCTTCACGACCCGGTCCATCCCCTGGAACCAGGTCGGCGAGGTCCGCACGGTCCAGCAGCCCGTGCGCTGGCTCGGACTCCCGAGGACCGTGCAGGGCCAGGCCCTGACGGTGGCCGCGCGCGGCGGCTCCGAGCTGCCGGTCCTGCTGACCGACCACAGCGCCGATTTCCTGTCGCGGACCGAGGCCTTCGACCGGGCCGCCGGCTCGGTGGAGGCCTGGGCCGACGAGTACCGGGCCGTGCCGGCCTGAGCCGTCCCGCCCCACCGCCCCACCCGCCCCTGAGGGGGCGCGTCACCCGCACGGGAAGCCCGTACAGGCTCAGGCTTGTACGGGCTTTCCGTCGTGCAGGGAGATGGCCCTCTGCATGGCCTTGCGGGCCCGCGGGGTGTCGCGGGCGTCGTGGTAGGCGATGGCGAGGCGGAACCAGCTGCGCCAGTCCCCCGGGGCGTCCTCCGTCTCGGCCTTGCGGCGCGCGAAGACCTCGTCGGCCGAGTCCCGCAGGATCCGGCCGTACTTGTCCCGCTCCAGCTCGTCCACGGGCAGCCCGCCCTCGGCCTCCAGCTCGGCTCCGAGCTGGTTGGCCCGGGTGACGAACTGGGTGTTCTTCCAGAGGAACCAGACGCCGATGACCGGCAGGATCAGCACGGCCACCCCGAAGGTGACCGTGAGCCAGGTCCCGTGCCGGATCAGCATCAGGCCCCGGCTGCCGACCAGGACGAAGTACACGACCAGGACCGCGGCCGTGAGGAAGTAGAGGATCTTCGCGCGCATGGGTGCAGCCGCCTGCTCGTCAGCCGAGTTCGAGGAAGTTTTCCAGGCCGAAGGTGAGGCCCGGGGTCTGCGTCACGCGGCGCGCACCGAGCAGGATGCCCGGCATGAAGCTGCTGTGGTGCAGGGAGTCGTGACGGATGGTCAGGGTCTCGCCCTCGCCGCCGAGGAGTACCTCCTGATGGGCCAGCAGTCCGCGCAGGCGGATCGCGTGCACCGGGACGCCGTCGACGTCCGCACCGCGCGCGCCGTCGAGGGCGGTGGCGGTGGCGTCGGGCTGCGCGCCGAGGCCGGCCTCGGCGCGGGCGGCCGCGATGAGCTGCGCCGTACGGGTCGCCGTGCCGGAGGGGGCGTCGACCTTGTTCGGGTGGTGCAGCTCGACGACCTCGACGGACTCGAAGTAGCGGGCGGCCTGGGCGGCGAACTTCATCGTGAGGACGGCGCCGATGGAGAAGTTCGGCGCGATGAGCACACCGGTCGCCGGGGAGGCGGCGAGCCAGGTGTTCAGCCGGGCGAGGCGGTCCTCGGTCCAGCCGGTGGTGCCGACCACTCCGTGGATGCCGTGGTGGACGAGGAACTCCAGGTTCTCCATCACCGAGGCGGGGGTGGTCAGCTCGACCGCGACCTGGGCACCGGCCTCGGCCAGCGTCTCCAGCTTGTCTCCGCGGCCGAGTGCGGCCACCAGTTCCATGTCCTCGGCGGCCTCGACGGCCTTGACCGCCTCGGAGCCGATGCGGCCCTGGGCGCCGAGAACTGCCACGCGCAGCTTGCTCATGTCATTCCTTAAAGTGCGTACGGACCCGGGCCCTGTCCCGGGGCCCGGGCAACGTGCTCCCGGGGTTCGCCCGGCTAGGCGACGGCCTCGTCCAGACGGGCCGCCTGCTTCTCCTTCAGCGGACCGATCACCGCGAGCGAGGGCCGCTGGGCCAGGACGTCCTGCGCGACCGAGCGCACCTCGTCCGGGGTGACGGCCGCGATCCGGGCCAGCAGGTCGTCGACCGACATCTGGTCGCCCCAGCACAGCTCGCTCTTGCCGATGCGGTTCATGATCGCGCCGGTGTCCTCCAGGCCGAGGACGGTGGAGCCGGACAGCTGGCCGACGGCCCGCCGGATCTCCTCGTCGGTGATCCCGTCGGAGGCGACCTTGTCCAGCTCGTCCCGGCAGATCCGCAGGACGTCGTGGACCTGGTTGGGGCGGCAGCCGGCGTAGACGCCGAAGAGGCCGGTGTCGGCGAAGCCCGAGGTGTACGAGTACACGCTGTAGGCGAGGCCGCGCTTCTCCCGGACCTCCTGGAAGAGGCGGGAGGACATGCCGCCGCCGAGCGCGGTGTTCAGTACGCCGAGCGCCCAGCGCCGCTCGTCGGTGCGGGCCAGGGCCGGCATGCCGAGGACCACGTGGGCCTGCTCGGTCTTGCGGTTGACCAGCTCCACGCGGCCGGAGGTGCGGATCCGCTTGGTGCCGGAGCGCGGACCGACCGGTTCGGCGTCGGTGCGGGTCAGGGCGCCGGCCTTCTCGAAGGCCGCGCGGACCTGGCGTACGACCTTGTTGTGGTCGACGTTGCCCGCGGCCGCCACGACCAGGTGGGTGGGGTCGTAGTGCTTCTTGTAGAAGCGGCGGATCCGGTCGGCGGTGAGCGCGTTGATCGTGTCGACGGTGCCGAGGACGGGGCGCCCGAGCGGGGTGTCCCCGTACATGGTCTGGGCGAACAGGTCGTGGACCATGTCGCCCGGGTCGTCCTCGGTCATCGCGATCTCTTCGAGGATGACTCCGCGCTCGGCGTCGACATCGGATTCGAGGATCAGCGAGCCGGTGAGCATGTCGCACACGACGTCGATGGCCAGCGGCAGGTCGGTGTCGAGGACCCGCGCGTAGTAGCAGGTGTACTCCTTCGCCGTGAAGGCGTTCATCTCTCCGCCGACCGCGTCGATCGCGGAGGAGATGTCGAGGGCACTGCGCTTCTCGGTGCCCTTGAAGAGGAGGTGTTCCAGGTAGTGCGTGGCGCCGTTCAGCGAAGGCGTCTCGTCCCGGGAGCCGACGTGTGCCCAGATCCCGAAGGTGGCGGAGCGGACGGACGGCAGCGTCTCGGTGACGACGCGCAGTCCGCCGGGGAGGACCGTGCGCCGGACGGTGCCGATGCCGTTCGCGCCCTTGAGCAGTGTTTGGGTACGGGCGACGGCCCGCCCCTCCGAAGAGGGGCGGGCCGTCACACGGGAACTACGCGACGTCACTTGTCGGAGTCGTCCTTGTCAGCGTCGTCGCCGGCGGCCTCGCCGTCGATCACGGGGACCAGGGAGAGCTTGCCGCGCGAGTCGATCTCGGCGATCTCGACCTGGACCTTGGTGCCGACCGCGAGCACGTCCTCGACGTTCTCCACGCGCTTGCCACCGGCGAGCTTGCGGATCTGCGAGATGTGCAGCAGGCCGTCCTTGCCGGGCATGAGGGAGACGAAGGCACCGAAGGTGGTGGTCTTGACGACCGTACCCAGGTACCGCTCGCCGACCTCCGGCATGGTCGGGTTGGCGATCTGGTTGATCGTGGCGCGGGCGGCCTCGGCGGCCGGACCGTCGGCGGCACCGATGTAGATGGTGCCGTCGTCCTCGATCGTGATCTCGGCGCCGGTGTCCTCCTGGATCTGGTTGATCATCTTGCCCTTGGGGCCGATGACCTCACCGATCTTGTCCACCGGGATCTTGACGGTGATGATCCGGGGGGCGAACGGGGACATGGCGTCCGGCGTGTCGATCGCTTCCATCATCACGTCGAGGATGTGGAGGCGGGCGTCGCGGGCCTGCTTGAGGGCGGCGGCCAGAACCGAGGCCGGGATGCCGTCGAGCTTGGTGTCCAGCTGGAGCGCGGTGACGAACTCCTTGGTGCCGGCGACCTTGAAGTCCATGTCGCCGAAGGCGTCCTCCGCACCGAGGATGTCGGTGAGGGCGACGTAGTGGGTCTTGCCGTCGATCTCCTGCGAGATCAGGCCCATGGCGATGCCGGCGACGGGGGCCTTGAGGGGCACACCGGCGTTCAGCAGCGACATGGTGGAGGCGCAGACCGAGCCCATGGACGTCGAACCGTTGGAGCCGAGGGCCTCGGACACCTGACGGATCGCGTAGGGGAACTCCTCGCGCGTCGGGAGGACCGGCACGATCGCACGCTCGGCGAGCGCGCCGTGGCCGATCTCGCGGCGCTTCGGCGAACCGACGCGGCCGGTCTCGCCGACCGAGTACGGCGGGAAGTTGTAGTTGTGCATGTAGCGCTTGCGGGTCACCGGGGAGAGGGTGTCCAGCTGCTGCTCCATGCGGAGCATGTTGAGGGTGGTGACGCCCAGGATCTGGGTCTCGCCACGCTCGAACAGCGCCGAGCCGTGCACGCGCGGGATGGCCTCGACCTCGGCGGCGAGGGTACGGATGTCCGTGATCCCGCGGCCGTCGATCCGGACCTTGTCCTTGATGACGCGCTCGCGGACCAGGGCCTTGGTGAGGCTGCGGTACGCGGCGGAGATCTCCTTCTCGCGGCCTTCGAAGGCCGGGAGGAGCTTCTCGGCGGCGATCTCCTTGACGCGGTCCAGCTCGGCCTCGCGGTCCTGCTTGCCCGCGATGGTCAGCGCCTGGGAGAGCTCGCCCTTGACCGCGGCCGAGAGGGCCTCGTAGACGTCGTCCTGGTAGTCCAGGAAGACCGGGAACTCGCCCTCGGGCTTGGCGGCCTTGGCCGCCAGGTCCGCCTGGGCCTTGCAGAGGACCTTGATGAAGGGCTTCGAGGCGTCGAGGCCGGCGGCCACGACCTCCTCGGTCGGCGCCTCGGCGCCGCCCTTGACCAGGGCGATGGTCTTCTCGGTGGCCTCGGCCTCGACCATCATGATCGCGACGTCGCCGTCCTCGAGCACGCGGCCCGCGACGACCATGTCGAAGACGGCGTCCTCGAGCTCGGTGTGCGTCGGGAAGGCAACCCACTGGCCGCGGATCAGCGCGACGCGGACGCCGCCGATCGGGCCGGAGAAGGGCAGGCCGGCCAGCTGGGTGGACGCGGAGGCGGCGTTGATCGCCACGACGTCGTACAGGTGGTCGGGGTTGAGCGCCATGATCGTCGCGACGACCTGGATCTCGTTGCGCAGGCCCTTCTTGAAGGACGGGCGCAGCGGGCGGTCGATCAGGCGACAGGTGAGGATCGCGTCCTCGGAGGGGCGGCCCTCGCGGCGGAAGAAGGAACCGGGGATCTTGCCGGCCGCGTACTGGCGCTCCTCGACGTCCACCGTGAGGGGGAAGAAGTCGAGCTGGTCCTTGGGCTTCTTCGACGCGGTGGTGGCGGAAAGCACCATCGTGTCGTCGTCCAGGTAGGCAACGGCGGAGCCGGCGGCCTGGCGGGCCAGACGGCCCGTCTCGAAGCGGATGGTGCGGGTGCCGAAGGAACCGTTGTCAATGACGGCCTCGGCGTAGTGGGTCTCGTTCTCCACTAGCGTTTTCTCCATTTTCGTCGTCTCCGTCCGCCACCCGTGTGGTGGTGGACGGTTGCGGAGAAGCGCTCCTGGCGTGCGGGCCGGTCTTCGATCGAAGCAGCCGGGCGAAGCCCCGTACGGGCTTTCCGGATGCCACTACCGAGGACCGGCGGCGTGGGAGGGCGCTCCTCCTCTTCAGTTGTGCAGTCGTGCGCGTCTCGCGACGCGGACGCTTCCAGACTACAAAGCGTCCGGTACGTCGCGCACGTACAGCAAAGGGAGCGGCCCACTCAATGTGGGAACCGCTCCCTTCACAGCGTCTTTACTTGGCGCCGGCCGCACCGCGGCGGATGCCGAGGCGCTCGACCAGCGTACGGAAGCGCTGGATGTCCTTCTTGGCCAGGTACTGCAGCAGGCGGCGACGCTGGCCGACCAGGATCAGCAGACCACGACGGGAGTGGTGGTCGTGCTTGTGGGACTTCAGGTGCTCGGTCAGGTCCGAGATGCGGCGGGACAGCATCGCGACCTGGACCTCGGGGGAGCCGGTGTCGCCCTCCTTGGCACCAAACTCTGCGATGAGCTGCTTCTTGACTGCGGCGTCGAGCGGCACGCGTACTCCTTGTAATAGGTCTACATAGCCACCGAGTGCCCCAGGTCGAATTCTCTGGGGATCTTCCGTAACTCGGGAGGCGGGGTCCGCTGAGCGCAGCCCCGGAGCGATCCGGAGGCGCGTACACAAGCGGCCGTCACACAGCGTACCAGGCTGCCGCTGACCCTCGTCTCAGCTGGTGAGAGAGCGGGCCCGGGCGTAGACGTCGAGCACGGCCAGGGCCAGCGGGACCAGGCTGAGCAGGACCGCCGCCTCGGTGAGGTCGAGCAGCCGCCCCCAGAAGGGTGACAGACCCTTGCGGGGAATGACCAATGCAATTCCGGCGAGGAGGGCGCCGCCGGCGGCGACGGCGGCGGAGAGCCAGAGCGTACGGATCTCCAGGCCGCTGTGGTCCCCGTACAAGGCGAGCTCCTTGAGCAGGGCCAGCGGCGGGTGCATGGCGAGGCCCAGGACGAGCAGGCCCAGGGCGGCGAAGCCGGCCACGAGGGTGCAGGCGACCTGGGAGGTGTAGCGGAAGAGGCGGGCGCGCAGCAGCATCGCGAGCCCGGTGGCCAGGGCCAGGAGCCGGGCCCAGGTGTTGTCCGAGAAGCCGAGCACGGCGGCCGCGCCGACGGCGACGGCGGCGCAGCCGCCGACGAGGCCGAGGAGCATCTCGTGGCCGCGGCGGGCCTGGGCGGCGATGGCCTCGGCGTCGAGGGGCGCGCCGGAGTCGTGCCCGTCGGTGGCGGAGCGCTCGCCGTACTCGTTGTAGGGGTCGCTCTCGTAGCGGTCCGGGGCCTCGTACTCGGCGGTGGCGCTCTGCGGGGCGGCGTAGCCGATGGGGAGGCGGGCGAAGCGGGCGGAGAGGCCGGGGAGGAAGGCGACGAGGCCGATGGCGGCGGGGGCGCAGACGGCGGCGGCGGAGGTCGCTCCGGCGTCGGCGGCGATCGCGGCGAAGGTGGCCAGGGTCCCGGTGGCGGCGAGGAAGGTCGTCGCCACGAAGGGGGCGTCGCCGTCGGGGGTGAGCGCGACGAGAGCGACGGAGGCGACGAGCACGCAGACGCAGCCGAGGAGGAACTGGAGCCGTCCGGGGCCCTGGCCGGCGGCGGGGGCGATGATGCCGGCGCCGGCGAGCAGCAGGTGCGGTACGGCGGCGAGGCCGAGGGCGACGGCGGAGCCGCGGTCGCGGTAGACCCGGGCGCGGACGCCCGCGGCGGCGGTGAGGAGCAGGCCGACGGAGCCGGCGATGATGCCGGGCAGTCCGTGCACGTCGTGCAGGACGGGGTCGGCGTACCAGAGGACGAAGCCGAGCAGGACGAAGAGGACGGCGGCGCCGGTCAGGCCCGCGCCGCGCAGCATGTCGTCGCTCCAGCGGTGGCGGTCGCGCACCACGGCGGCGGCGACGGCGTCGGAGACGTCGTCGAAGACGGCGGGCGGCAGGGATTCCGCGAAGGGGCGCAGGCTCAGCACTTCGCCGTCGAGGACCTGCTGGGCCGCGAGGGTGCGGGCGCCGTCGAGGACGGTGCCGCTGCGCAGGACCAGGTGGAAGCCGGTGGGTGCGCCGACCGGCTGGGTCTGGCCGGTGAGGCGCAGCAGCTCGGGGTAGATGTCGGCGACGGCGATGTCCTCGGGGAGGGCGACGTCTATGCGGCTGTCGGGAGCCACGACGGTGACCCTGCGGAAGCCGGTCGCCTCGGCGGTGTTCACCTGATGCCCCCCGGTGGGTGTGTGCGTGGGTGTGGGTGTGCGTGTGCGTCGGCGGCGGTGGTCCGACCGCCGGTGCGCGGCCGATTCGCGGATGCGCATGCCGCGCGCGCCACCCTACCGGGAGGCCCGGCGACTGTCGGCAAGTAGGATCACCTCTCTGCGGAGGAGACCCCCTTCGCGCCCGGGACTTGAGGGCGCCGGTTGCGACGTCCCGTCTGTTTTCGAGGGATTGATGCTCCGGTGAGCCAGATCGTCGTCAAACGTCCGCCGCGGTCGCTGCCGCCGGAAGTGCCTTCGGACGAACTGAGGCTGGAGGCACCGCCGGAACTTCCCCGGGGGCAGCAGGAGGGCGTGCTGATGCAGCTCCTCCCGATGCTCGGGATGGGCTCGTCGGCCGTCTTCTTCTTCATGCCGGGCGCCGCGCCGTTCATGCGCATCATGGGCGTGCTGATGATGGTGTCGACGGTGGGCATGCTGGTGGCCCAGCTGGTGCGGCACCGGCGCGGTACGCAAGGGCAAATGGCCGATATCCGGCGGGACTACCTCAAGTACCTGGCGCAAACCCGCCGTCAGGTACGGAGGACCGCACGGGCCCAACGCGACGCGCAGCTCTATCTGCACCCGGCTCCGGAGCAGTTGTGGTCGGTGGTGGCGGAGGGCTCGCGGCTGTGGGAGCGGCGGGTCGGCGATGCGGACTTCGGGCAGGCCCGGCTGGGGCTGGGCGCGCAGCGCCTGGCGACCCCGCTGGTGGCTCCGGACACGGCGCCGGTGGACGAGCTGGAGCCGCTGGCGGCGGGCGCGATGCAGCGTTTCCTGCGGGTGCACTCCTCGCTGGACGGGCTGCCGATGGCGGTGTCGTTGCGGGCGTTCTACCACGTGACGGTCTCCGGGGAGCCGGAGTCGGCGCGAGGCACCGCGCGGGCGCTGGTGGCCCAGCTGGCGACGCTGCACTCCCCCGAGGACCTGATGGTGGCCGTGGTGGCGGCGCCCGGTTCGGTGGCGGAATGGGACTGGGTGAAGTGGCTGCCGCACACCCAGGTTCCGGGTCAGATCGACGGGGCCGGCACGAAGCGGCTGTTCGGCGACGACCTCGGTGAGCTGGAGGGGCTGCTCGCCTCCCGGCTGGAGGGGCGGCCCCGGTTCAGCCGGGAGGGCTCCCCCGTGCTGGACCAGCCGCACGTGGTCCTCGTACTGGACTCGGGTTCCCGCGGGGGTCTGGTGCCGGCGGAGTCGGTGTTCGCGGCGGCCGAGGGGTTGCAGGGGGTCACCGTCGTCGAGGTGGTGGCGGGCGAGCTGGACGAGGCGCGCGGCGGGCTGTCGGTCGTGGTGCGGCCGGGCCGGCTGCGGCTGGAGTCCGGTGCGGGCTTCGCCTACGAGGGGCTGCCGGACAGCCTGTCGCTACCGGCGGCCGAGGCGCTGGCCCGGCAGCTGGCGCCGCTGCGGACGGGTGGCGGGGACGAGGACGAGCCGCTGCTGGCCAACCTGGACTTCACCGACCTGCTGAACCTGGGCGACGCGGCCGCCGTGGACGTGGCCCGGACCTGGCGGCCGCGCTCCGCCGGCGAGCGGCTGCGCGTGCCGATCGGGGTGGGCGAGGACGGTTCCCCGGTGATGCTGGACCTGAAGGAGGCCGCGCAGGAGGGCATGGGCCCGCACGGTCTGTGCGTGGGCGCGACCGGTTCGGGCAAGTCGGAGCTGCTGCGCACGCTGGTGCTGGGGCTGGCCGTCACGCACACCTCGGAGACGCTCAACTTCGTGCTCGCCGACTTCAAGGGCGGTGCCACCTTCACCGGGATGGGGCAGATGCCGCACGTGGCGGCGGTCATCACCAACCTGGCGGACGACCTCACGCTCGTGGACCGCATGGGCGACTCGATCCGCGGCGAACTGCAGCGCCGCCAGGAGCTGCTGCGCTCGGCGGGCAACTACGCGAACATCCACGACTACGAGAAGGCGCGGGCGGCGGGTGCTCCGCTGGAGCCGCTGGCCTCGCTGGTGCTGGTCATCGACGAGTTCTCCGAGCTGCTGACCGCGAAGCCGGACTTCATCGACATGTTCATCCAGATCGGCCGCATCGGCCGGTCGCTGGGCGTGCACCTGCTGCTGGCCTCGCAGCGGCTGGAGGAGGGCAAGCTGCGCGGGCTGGACACGTACCTCTCGTACCGGATCGGTCTGCGGACCTTCTCGGCGGCGGAGTCGCGGACCGCGATCGGCGTGCCGGACGCCTACCACCTGCCGTCGGTGCCCGGTTCGGGCTACTTGAAGTTCGGTACGGACGAGATGACGCGCTTCAAGGCCGCGTACGTCTCGGGCACCTACCGCTCGGGCGGGCCGGACCTGTCGGTCGGGCTGTTCCCGGTGGAGCGGCGTCCCGTGCTGTTCACGGCGGCGCCGGTGCCCGTGGTGTACGCGGCTCCGGACCCGGCGTACCTGTCGGCGCGGGCCGAGCAGGAGGCGCGGGCCGGGGACGACGCGCTGGCGGACACGGTGCTGGACGTGATCGTGGGACGGCTGGAGGGGCAGGGGGTGCCGGCGCACCAGGTGTGGCTGCCGCCGCTGGACCAGGCTCCGCCGCTGGACCAGTTGCTGCCGGCGCTGGCTCCGAGTGCGGAGCGCGGGCTGCATGCGGAGGGGTACACGCGGCCGGGCGGGCTGGTGGTGCCGCTCGGGCTGATCGACAAGCCCTTCGAGCAGCGGCGCGAGGTGCTGTACCGGGACTTCTCGGGTGCGGCGGGCCACATGATGGTGGTCGGCGGTCCGCAGTCGGGCAAGTCCACGCTGATGCGGACGCTGGTCTCCTCCTTCGCGCTGACGCACACCCCGCGCGAGGTGCAGTTCTACGGGCTGGACTTCGGCGGCGGCGGTCTGTCCTCGCTGGCGGAACTGCCGCACGTGGGCGGGATCGCCTCCCGGCTGGACCCGGAGCGGGTGCGGCGCACGGTCGCGGAGGTGGCCGGAGTGCTGCGCCGGCGCGAGGAGTTCTTCCGCGCGAACGGCATCGACTCGATCGGCACCTACCGGCGCCGGCGGGCCGCGGGCGAGCTGCCCGGGGAGGCCTGGGGTGACGTGTTCCTGGTCATCGACGGCTGGGGCGGTTTCCGGGGCGAGTACGAGGCCCTGGAGCAGGTCGTCACGGACATCGCGTCCCGCGGACTGGGATACGGCATCCACGTGGTGATCACGGTCGCCCGGTACATGGAGGTCCGGGCCGCGCTGAAGGACCAGATCCTCAGCCGGCTGGAGCTGCGCCTCGGCGATGTCATGGACTCCGAGTTCGACCGCAAGGTGGCGGCGAACGTTCCGACGGGGATGCCGGGCCGCGGTCAGGTCGCGGAGAAGCTGCACTTCCTGGGCGCGCTGCCGCGGGTCGACGGCTCGCACGCGGCGGAGGACCTGTCGGAGGCCACGGCCGCGTTCGTGGACGCGGTGAAGCAGAACTGGACGGGCCAGGCGGCCCCCGGGGTGCGGCTGCTGCCGCGGCTGCTCCACGCGGACCAGCTCCCGAAGGGCGCGGAGTACCCGGAGCGCGGGATCGCGATCGGCATCGACGAGACCGAACTGGAGCCGGTGTTCGTCGACTTCGAGACCGACCCCTTCCTCCTGGTGTTCGGCGAGAGCGAGTCGGGCAAGACGAACCTGCTGCGGCTCATCGCGCAGCGGATCGCGGAGCGCTACGGCCCGGACCGGGCCCGGCTGGTGGTCGGCGACTACCGGCGCGGCCTGCTCGGCGCGCTGCCGGAGGAGCACCTGCTGGAGTACGCGCCGATGGCGAGTTCCCTGCAGATGCACATGGAGGCGCTGGCCGGGGTGTTCGCCCGCCGTCAGCCCCCGCAGGACGTCACTCCGCAGCAGTTGCGCGACCGCAGCTGGTGGACGGGCCCGGACGTGTTCATCATCATCGACGACTTCGACCTGGTGGCCACGAGCCAGGGCAATCCGCTGGCGCAGCTGGTGGAGTTCCTGCCGTTCGCCCGCGACACCGGGGTCCGCTTCATCATCGCGCGCAGTTCCGCGGGGGCCTCGCGGGCGCTGTACGAGCCGTTCATGCAGCGGATCAAGGAGCTGGGCGCGCAGGGCGTCGTCCTGTCCGGCGATCCGTCCGAGGGGGATCTGGTCGGCAACGTGCGGCCGCGGCCCATGCCCCAGGGCCGGGCCTCCTTCGTCTCGCGCAAGCGCGGGACCTCGCTGATCCAGATCGGGCGGATGCCGGGGCTGTAGGGCGGGGACGGCGGGCGGGGCGCGGAGGGCGGCCGGGAGGGTTCCGGAAAGCTCCCCGCGCACGGCCGGCCGGCGTCGATAATCGGCGGGGAACCGCACCACCGAAGGAGAGGCCGCGCATGGGCACTCAGCAGGAGAAGGACGAGCTGTACGGGCTCGACATCAGCGGCGTCGAGTGGGAGGGCCCGCCCGGGACCTCTCCCGACGAGGAGCGGGTCGAGATCGCCCGGCTGCCCGAGGGGGCGGTGGCGATGCGGTCCTCGCTGGACCGGGACACGGTGCTGCGCTACACCGCCGCCGAGTGGGAGGCGTTCGTACTCGGCGCCAGGGACGGGGAGTTCGACCTGGACCGGGACCCGCGCTAGGGATGGCCGCTCCGGGGTCCGTACGGCTCCCGGGGACGGAGGAAGGGGCGCGCCCGGTGCGGGCGCGCCCCTTCTCCTCGTGCTTCGCCGTGCCCGTCGGTGCCCGGTCCGGCGGCGCTGCGCGGCGCCTCGGGCCTAGTAGGCCTCGGTGAACAGGCGCGAGGCCTTCACGTCGGTGGCGCGGTAGTCGTTCTTGCCGCGCTCGATCAGGTCCGCGACCAGGCGCAGCTGGGCGCGCATGTGGTCGGCCTTGGCGTTGTACTTGCGCTGCAGCTCGACGTACTGGAGGTGCGCCTCGCCGTCCCAGGTGTCGGTGACGACCGTCAGGGCGGCGCCCATCTCGTCGAGGTCCTTCTTGATGTTGTCCGAAACGATGCGGATGCGGTCCGCCATCATCTGGACGCTCTCGTACCGGACCTTGGTGTGCCCGTCGTTCGCGGTCATGCTCTTCTCCTTCGCACGGGGCGGGGCAGGTGGGTGGGGAAGCGGATCGGGTCCCGCCGGTCAGATCCCGTTGAGGGCGGAGGTGTTGCCGCCGCCGCCGGCGGACTTGACCGACTGGAACGCCGAGACCACGTCGTCGTCCTGCGCGTTGCTCAGGTTCTTCGTCTGCCCGACCGCGTTGTGCAGGACGCCGAGCAGCCGGCGGATCTCGTCGTGGTCCTCGTTGACGACGGTCTGCGCGGAGGTGAACCCCGACGCACCCACACCGGTCCAGCCCGCACTGACGGTGGCCAGGATGTCCGCCAGCTCCCGGGACTGCCGGGTGACGCTGTCGGCGGTCTCCGAAATCTTGTTCAGTGCCTGCTTTACCGGGTCATCAGCGAGTCCGAAATTGTTGGTCATCCGAAGCTCCTCATCTCTCAATTCGCCAGACAGAACCGGCGGACCGCGCGGCGGAGCGGTGCTTCGAGGAGGCGGTTTTCAGCCACGCGCCCCCGGATCCCCTCCGCTTCACACACCATCCCCGATCACAGTCGTGAAGCCTCCGATCACTGTAGTCAGTTGATCGGCCTTACCCAACACAGCCCTTTGGGATCTGTTGATGAACCGTGACCGTTCACTGCAAACGGCGCCGTCGGTTCCGTGCGTCCCGGACCACCGTGGCGGTCCCGGCGATCACGGCGATGAGCAGGCCGCCGATCCCCAGCGCGTACGTGCCCAGCCGTTCGTCGCGTTCGCGCGCCGTCTCGGTCGTCTGCATCGCGGCCGGTTCCGGGGCCGCCGCGGGGGGCGGCCCGGGGTCCGGTACGGGGGCCTTGGGGGGCTCCGCCCCCGCGGCGGACTGGGTGAGCGCGCGGACCGGGTCGACCACGCCCCAGCCCACGTAGTCGTCGTGGCCGTTGACGGAGCGCTCCGCGGTGTTCTGGAGCTGCCAGATCACTTCCTGCGCCGTCCACTGCGGGTGCTTGGCGCGCAGCAGGGCGGCGACCCCGGCGACGTAGGGGGCGGAGAAGCTGGTGCCGTTGTCCACGCACTGCCCGAAACCGGGGACGGTGGAGACCATGTCGACCCCGGGAGCCGCGATCCCGATGAAGGAGCCGGGCTGGGAGAAGGCGGCGCGCTCGTTGTTGCGGTCCGAGGAGCCCACGGCCAGGACGCCCGGGAAGGCCGCCGGGTAGGTGGCGCGCTTCTTCCCGGTCAGGCCCTCGTTGCCCGCCGAGGCGACGACGACCACGTTGGCCTCCACGGCCTTCTTGACGGCCTGGCCGAGCTTGGAGTCCTGGGTCATCGCCACCTCGGTGTCCTGCGAGATGTTGATGACCTGGGCGCCCTTGGACACCGCGTGCGCGATGGCCTCGCTCAGGGTCTCGGCGTTGCCGTTGCCCTGCCCGTCGTTCTGCCGGATCGGGATGATCGTGGCCTCGGGGGCGAGCCCGACGAAGCCGGTGCCGGGCTTCGGGCGGGCCGCGATCAGCCCGGCGACCTTGGTGCCGTGCCCGACGGTGTCCGCGGTGCCGTCGCCCTTGGGGTCGAGGAAGTCGCGGCCGGCTCCGATGTCGAGGGCGTCGCTGAGCTGCGGGTTGACCCGGTCGACGCCGGTGTCGATGACGGCCACGCGGACGCTCTTGCCGTCCTTGGAGCGGCCCTTGGTGTCCGCCCACAGCTCATCGAGCAGCAGCCGCTGCAGCGCCCAGGGCCGGTCCTCTATCTGCTTCTTCATCGGGAAGGTGCACTCGCCGGCGCCCGCGAGGCGCAGGGGGTACGGGGTCTCGCGCGCGCTCCCGTACGAGGACTGCGGCGCGGCCCCCAGGGTGAGGGCGGCGGCCGCCAGCAGGGCGGCGAGGGCGGGCCTCGCCGTGCTGCGCACGGGGGCGGGCTTCACCGGGCCGCCCATCACGAACCCTGGGGCTGGCGGGCGGAGTTGCTGTCGAGGCGGGGCCCCTTGGAGAGGAACTCCGACCAGGCGATGGGCACCGTCACCGGGACCACGTCCGCGTAGCCGAGCCGGGCCTGGGCCTGGCTGGGCGCGGGGCGGCCGTCGGAGGTGGCCGGCCCGCCCTGGCCGGGGCTCGCGCCCGGTCCGGGTGAGGGCTGGGCCGCGTCGCTGTCGCCGTTGGCCTGGACGGCGTACCGCAGGCCGGTGTCGGTGACCAGGAAGAGCGCGCCGCCCGCGGTGGTCTGGCGGCCCTGCGTCTGGGTGTAGAGGAGGCCGGTGCCCGGAGTGACGTAGGCGCTCGTGCCGGAGGCGGTGATGTCGACGGGGAAGCCCGTGCCCGCCCAGGTGCTCAGCGTCTGGCGGCCCTGGGCGTCGACCGAGCGCAGCACGCTGCACACGGTGTCGCGGGCACCGTCCGCGGCGGTGGCTCCGGTGGCACGGACCTCGTTGATCCGGTCGGTCTTCTCCTGCGGCCACTTCGCGTCGCCCCGGAAGGGCGTGCGGTCCGGGTTGATGGACTGGAGGTCCACCTCGTGGGGCTTGCCGTGCATGTCCAGCCGGTCGGTGGCGGGCGAGGAGATCATCAGCCAGGCGACGAAGTCGGAGACGGGGAGCACCTTGCCGGGCACCACCAGGTAGTGCTGCGCACCGGCTCCGGTCACGGCCTTCAGCACCATGCCGACCTTGTCGTCGGTGCTGGCCAGGCCCTTGACCCCGGCGGCCGTGCCGGCCTTGCCGCCCGGCAGCTCGGGGAAGGCCAGGTCGTCGCCGGAGCCGAGGGTGGCCAGCCACTCGTCGGTGACCGGCTGCGGGACGGCGCTGCCGCCGACGAGGGCGTTGGTCATGGTGCGCGCGTCCGCGGTGCCCTCGGGGAACTTGTACTTCGTGCCCGCCGCATCGACGAGGTAGCGGGCCCTGCCCGGGCCGTTGCTCTGGACGTACAGGGCCTGGGAGTCGGAGAGCCGGCGCCCGTCGTCCATCAGGTGCGCCTCGCGGTCGGCCAGGACGAAGGCGGCCGTCTGCACGCCCTTGCCGTTGCCGCCGGGCTGCTGGCAGACGGCCCAGCGCTTGGCCTTGCCCGCCTCGGCGGGGGCGGGCAGCCGGTCGGGGGCGTAGGGGATGCCGATGATGGGGCCGCGCGGGAGCTTGCCCGCGTCCAGCACCTTGTCCTCGACCTGGACGACCTTGGCCTTGTTCGGGTCGAGCAGCAGGCGCGCGGAGGCGAGGTTGAGCACGGGGTGCAGGCGGGTCTGGTCCTTGCCGTCGACCTTGGTGGTCAGGACGACGTAGCGGGTCGTCGAGTCCTTGCCGACGATGACGTGGTCGCCGGGGGTGTCCCAGCCCTTGGGGGCCGTCGGCTTGAACATGCCCCAGGCGCCGAAGGCGGCGAGGACGAGCG
Organism: Streptomyces sp. NPDC051563; assembly: GCF_044454225.1. Lineage (NCBI taxonomy): Bacteria > Bacillati > Actinomycetota > Actinomycetes > Kitasatosporales > Streptomycetaceae > Streptomyces > Streptomyces sp. NPDC051563. The sequence continues at coordinate 205,046 of NZ_JBITDL010000014.1, read as the reverse complement.
CCGCGGTGATCACACCGGGCAGGACGGCGCGCAACGGCCGTGGAGCACCCTCCTCCGAGCCGCTCGCGGAAGGCTGAAGGAACGCGGCCACCGTGCGTCGCTTCGCAAAGGTGTACGCGTTGAGCTCGTCACGTCGTGAGGCCATGGCCGCCTGATTCTCCCCGCACGGCCCGGTCGGTGGGTACGGTCTCCGGGCCTCTATTGTCCGACCGGCCACCTACTATGCCTCTTGACGGAGGGTGGGTGGGGGCCGGGTAGGGTGAGGCAGCCGCTCCACGCCTTCCTGGCCGGGGGAAACAGGGGTGTTGGGGCGGATTGGGGAGATTCCGGGGGCGAGCGGCCGGCTGTCGCGCGTACTGCCGGGGCTCAGGGGCACGGACCCCGGAAAGGTGAGGTGCGCGAGTGATGGCCACTGCCGTGAGGCCGCGGACCGGGGCGCCCGCACCCGCGCCCGCCGGTGTGACCCCGCATCCGAAGTCCGGCCCGGGGCGTTTCGGGCCGTTCCGATTGCAACAACTCGTACTCCTCCAGGTCGCCGCGGCCGCGCTGTTGGCGGCCTGGGTGGTGGAACCGCTGCTGCTGGCACCGGCCGGCGTACTCGCCCTGATCCTCGTCCTGCTCGCGGTCGTCCGCAGGCACCGGCGTTCGCTGCCCGAGTGGATCGGCGGCGCGCTGGCGCTGCGCGCACGCCGCCGCCGGGCCGCCGCCACGGCGGTCCCGGCCGGCACGGAGCCGGGGCTGGCCCCGCTCGTCGAGGCCGAACCGGCGCTGCGCACGCTCACGTTCAGCGAGCGGGAGCGCGACCGTGACCGGCGGCCCGTCGGGATGGTCGGCGACGGCACCTTCCTGACCGCGGTGGTCCAGGTCGACATGGACGCCACCGCACTGCGGCCCGACCGGGCGGCGCGGCCGCTGCCGCTGGCCCTCGTACGGGACGTCCTCGAAGTGGACGGCATCCGGCTGGAGTCGGCGCAGCTCGTGCAGCACACCCAGCCGGCGCCGGCCCCGCACCTGCCGGCCCAGTCCATGGCCGCACGCAACTACGCCCCGCTGCAGGCCCTGACCGGGAGCCCGGCGGTGCGGCTCACCTGGATCGCGCTCAAGCTGGATCCGGAGCTGTGCCCCGACGCGGTCACCGCGCGCGGGGGCGCAATGGCGGGGGCGCAGCGGTGTCTGGTGCGGGTGGCGGACCAGTTGGCGAGCAGGCTCGCGGGGGCCGGGTTCCGCGCGACGGTGCTCACGGAGCAGGAGCTGACCGCCGCACTGGCCACGTCCTCCTGCGCGAACCCGATGGCGATCACCCAGGCGGGGCGGTCGGCGGCCACGGGCCGGCGCACCGAGGAGACCCCGCGGACCTGGCGCTGCGACGACCGGCGGCACACCACGTACTGGATCAGCCGCTGGCCCCAGTTGGGCGGGGGCGGGGCGGGACTTCCGCAGTTCGTCGCGCTGTTGACCTCGCTGCCCGCGCTGGCGACGAACTTCAGCCTGACCATGACCCCGGCCGCCCGGCACGAGGTCACCCTGACCGGGCACGTACGGGTCACCGGGCGCAGCGACGAGGAGCTCGTCACCGCACGGCGCGGGCTGGAGCAGACGGCCCGGGGAGTCAAGGCGGGACTGGTGCGGCTGGACCGGGAACAGGTGCCGGGCCTGCTGGCGTCGCTGCCGCTGGGAGGAGCACGATGAGGGGCTCTCGTTCCACGGGGCGTGCGGCGCAGGCTTCCACCACGGGGGCCGCGCGGGGCCCGTCACCGCTGCGGGGCGGCTTCGGGCTGGTCGGCCCGCGCCGGGAACGGCACGTGGTCCAGGCCGCGGAGCTGGACGCGCTCGCGCTGCCCGTCGGAGACGACGGGGTCGTCATCGGCGTGGACTCGGGGGGCCGCCCGGCGGTCCTCGGCATCAACCGGCCGACGCCGTACGAGGTCACGCTGATCGGCGGCCTGTGGACGGCGCAGGTCCTGGCCCTGCGGGCGGCCGCCACCGGGGCGCGGGTGGCGGTGGAGACCGGGCGCGGCCAGGTGTGGTCCGGCCTGGCGCAGGCCGCGGGCGGCGGCCAGCAGTGCGTGACCCTGCACGACGTGGGCCGGGTGCCCCCGCAGGGCGCGTCGGCGGGCAGCCCCGTCCTGGTGATCCGCGACTGCGGCATGCGCCCGCCGCGGGGCCGCGTGGCCGCGGGACCCTGGCAGTCGGTCCTGACCCTGCTCCCGTACCTGAGCCCGGCGGCCCCCCGACTGGTGCGCAACGCCTCCCTGGTCGGCATCCAGCGGGTCTCCCCCGACGAGGCGGAACAGCTCGGCCGCCTGATGCAGCTGCCCGCGGCGGCGGTGGAGTCCCTGCCGACGCTGGGCGACGGGGTCACCCTGTGGTGCACGGAGCGGGACCGCCAGTTCGTGATGACACAGCCGACGGACGGCGAAACGGGCCTGCTGGGCCCGTCCCGGCGCATCGACTGAACCCTGTGCGAGGCAGGAGTGCCTCGTGCCGTCCGGCGGAGGCAGGAGTGCTGCGAGGTTCAGTCTCACGGGGGACCCCGGGTCGTGGGGCGGACACTCGGGCGGTACCGGTTCGAGGGACGTGCCGCGCGGATCCCGGTGGGGCGGGTCCCTGTGTGCGGGGCGCCCGGGACGAGCGCGGCACCCGGGAACTCCGCGGTCGGGCCGGGAACCGGGAGCGCGTGCTCAGGCGTGCCCCTCACCACAGGACTGTGCGGACCGGGGCGGAAGCGTCGGACCGGACCGGGCGCGGGGCCCGCGGGCCGGTGGCGCACGGGAGCAGCAGGGCCGAACTCGGCGGCGGGGCGGGCAGGTTCCGGGGGGGGCGGGTCGGGGAGGGCCGACGGGTTGGGGATCCGCAGGGCGGGAACGGGTGAGTCGGGGCCGGTGCTCATGCGGCGGCCGGCGGCGGCGGCAGGCGCCACGCACGCGTCCGTCGGGGCGCCTGGGTGGCCCGTAGGGCGCGAGCGGGGTGGCCCGTGGTGGTGTGCCGGAGCCGAGCGGGCGGGGAACGGCCGGGGATCCGGCCGAATGGGCAGGATGGAGGCGGTCCGGGCCCTGCCGTCGGGCTCGGGTACGGGAAGACGGGGGCGGCTGCCGGCTGCGGGACCCGATTAGGCTGGGCGGCGGCGTGGCGCGGTGGGACGCCGGACCAGTGTTCGACATATCAGGAGGACCAGTGAGCGGCGATCGGAACGAGAGGCGCGGCGGGACGTGGGACGTCCCGACGGACGATCAGTCCGACGCGGAGCCCGAGCTGACGGGCGAGTTCACCATCGACTACACCCCGCCGGCCTGGTACACGCAGGGCGCCGCCCCGGCGCCCGCCGCGGTCCCGGGCCTGCCCGAGGGCAGTGGCTTCGAGCCCCACCGGCCGCCGTCGGACCTGGAGACGCCTCCGACGATGCGCATCGCGCCGCCGGCTCCACGCGCGGAGTCCGGCCTCGCACCGGCCCCGGCCGTGCCGTACCAGGGCACCCCCGGCGCACCCACGGCACTGACCGGAAACCCCGCGGCCGCCGCACCGTACGCCCCGCCCTCCCCCTCGGCGCCGGGCAGCGGACTGCCGTCGCAGCACCTGTCCGCCCGGGACGGTGCCACCCCGACGCCGGGCACCGGACTGCCGTCGCAGCACCTGTCGGCCCCCGAAAGCGCCGCCGCGGTACCGACTTCCCACGCCCCGGCCCCGGGCACCGCCCTGCCGTGGCAGCCGTCGGCTCCGGACACCGGACTGCCGCCGCACGCGTCGGCTCCGACCAGCCCCGACCCGGCCTACGCCCCGGTCCCTGACGCCGAACTCCCGGAGCCCCCGGCGGCCGCCGACAGCGCCGCGCCGCCCCGTACGCCGAGCCCGGAGACCGAGCTGCCGCCGTACGCGGGCACCCCGGCTCCGTCGCAGCCCTCGGCCTCCGGCGCTGCCGCCCTGCCGCCGGTCCGGTCCGGCTCCGACAGCGCCGCAGCGCCGCACGCCCCGGCCCCTGAAACCGCCTTGCCGCCGTACCCGGGCGCCCCGGCTCCGTCGCAGCCCTCGGCCTCCGACGCTGCCGCCCTGCCGCCGGTCCCGTGGGGCTCCGACAACGCCTCACCGTCCCGCACGCCGTCCCCGGAAACCGCCACGCCGGGGTACCCCGGCACCCCGGCCCCGCCCCACGCCCCGGAGCCGGGCGCCGCCCTGCTCCCGGTACCGCCGGGCTCCGACAGCGCCGCACCGTCCCGCACGCCGTCCCCGGAAACCGCCACGCCGGGGTACCCCGGCACCCCGGCCCCGTCCCAGGCCCCAGAGCCGGGCGCCGCCCTGCTCCCGGTATCGCCGGGCTCCGACAGCGCCGCACCGCCGCACGCTCCGGCCCCGGAAACGGCCCTGCCGCCGTACCCGGGCGCCCCGGTCCCGCCCCAGCCCTCGGCGATGGACGGCGCCCCGTCGCACGCGCCGGAGCCTGCTGCCTCCCTGCCGCCGGTCCCGTCGGCCTCGGAGAGCGCCGCGCCTTCCCCCACACCGGAGCCGTCGGCCGGCGTCGGCGCCGGGGAGTCGGGCGAGCGGGCACCCCTGAGCGACCCGTACGCGGACGCGTCCGGCGGCGCTGAGCACGGTGCGTCGCCCGTCCGGCCGGACGCGGCGGCTTCGTACGCCGCGCACCCGCCGTACGAGAACGCGGCGCCGCCCGCCGCCGTGCGTACGCCGACTCCCCCTGCGGGGACGGTCGTTCCGGCGGCGCGCGCGGCGGACACGTTCGGGGGGCCCGCCTCGGACGGCTCGGTGCCCGGCGCCGAACTGCCGCGGTGGCCTGCGGAGTTGACCTCGCCGGTGGATCCGCAGGCGGGGTACGCCATCCAGCCGCCCACCCCGCACCAGCCCCAGGCACCGGCGCCGGACGCGGGGTACGGATTCCCGCCCGCGCAGCAGCAGCCGCAGCAACAGCCGCCCCAGCCCCAGCAGTACGCCGATCCCCGCGGCGGCCAGTGGCAGCAGGGGCCCCCCGGGCCGCAGGGCCCGCAAGGTCCCCACGGGCACGATCCCCGCTACGGCGCGCCCCAGCCCTCCGGCGGCGCCCCCCTCGGCTACACCGCGGCCGTCGAGCTGTCCTCCGACCGCCTGCTCCGCGGCAAGCAGAAGGCGAAGAGCGGGAACAACGCCTCCGGCGGCGGTCTGTTCCGGTTCGGCGGCAAGGCGGCGGAGGCCGAGCGGAGGCGCAAGCTGGAGCTGATCCGCACGCCGGTCATGTCCTGCTACCGCATCGCCGTCATCAGCCTGAAGGGCGGCGTCGGCAAGACCACGACCACCACCGCCCTCGGCGCGACCCTCGCCACGGAGCGCCAGGACAAGATCCTGGCCATCGACGCGAACCCCGACGCCGGCACCCTCGGCCGCCGCGTGCGCCGCGAGACCGGGGCCACGATCCGGGACCTGGTCCAGGCGATCCCGTACCTCAACTCGTACATGGACATCCGCCGGTTCACCTCCCAGGCGCCCTCCGGCCTGGAGATCATCGCCAACGACGTGGACCCGGCCGTCTCGACGGCCTTCAACGACGAGGACTACCGCCGCGTCATCGAGACGCTCGGCCGCCAGTACCCGATCATCCTCACCGACTCGGGCACCGGTCTCCTCTACTCCGCCATGCGCGGGGTCCTGGACCTGGCCGATCAGCTGATCATCATCTCGACCCCGTCGGTGGACGGCGCGAGCAGCGCCAGCACCACCCTCGACTGGCTCTCCGCCCACGGGTACGCGGACCTCGTCTCGCGCTCCCTGACGGTGATCTCCGGGGTCCGCGAGACCGCCAAGATGATCAAGGTCGAGGACATCGTGCGGCACTTCGAGACCCGCTGCCGCGGAGTCGTCGTGGTTCCCTTCGACGACCACCTCGCGGCCGGCGCCGAGGTCGACCTCGACATGCTCCGGCCAAAGACGCGCGAGGCCTACTTCAACCTCTCCGCCCTGGTCGCCGAGGACTTCATCCGCGCCCAGCAGCAGGCCCCCCAGAACCACTGGGGCCAGCCCCAGCCGCCCCAGCAGCCCTACCCGCAGCAGCAGCCCCCGCAGCCGCAGCAGTACCAGCAGCCGCAGGGCCCGTACGGGCAGCAGCCCTACCCCACCCCCGGGCAGCCCTGGCCCCAGCAGCCCGGCCAGCCCCAGGCCCAGCCCCAGCCGGGCGTGCCCCCGCGCGACCCGCGCCTGGGCTGATGCGGTCGGCGCACGGCACGCGTACTGCGCCGTACGGCACACGCACGAGGGCCCGTACCGCCCCCGGAATCCCCGGGACGGTACGGGCCCTCGCCCGTGGTCCGACCGCTCGTCAGCGGTCCGCGTCGTACGACTCCGTGAGCACCCGCGCACGCTTCACGTCGTCCGCGATGGCCTCCAGCAGCCCGTCGAGCGACTCGAACTTCGCCATCCCGCGCACGTAGGCGAGGAAGTCCACGGCCACGTGCATGCCGTACAGGTCCAGCCCGACCCGGTCGATCGCGTACGCCTCCACGGTCCGCTCGGTGGCGTCGAACTGCACGTTCGTGCCGACCGAGATCGCCGCCGGCATCCGCTCGCCGTCCGCCGTCAGCCAGCCCGCGTACACCCCGTCGGCCGGGATCGCGGTGTGCGGCTGCGTCTCCACGTTCGCCGTCGGGTAGCCGAGCTCGCGCCCGCGCTGCGCACCGCGCACCACGACGCCCTCCAGCCGGTGCGGGCGGCCGAGGATCTCGGACGCGCCCTCCATGTCGCCCTGGGCCACGAGCTTGCGCGCGAGCGTGGAGGAGAACGGCACTCCGCCGCCCGCCTCGCCGCGCTCCACCAGGTCCACGACCTCGACCTCGTAGTCGTAGGTGGCGCCGAGCTGCCGCAGGAACTCGACGTTCCCGGCGGCCTTGTGGCCGAAACGGAAGTTCGGGCCCTCGATGACCGCCAGCGCGTGCAGCTTGTCGACGAGCACCTTCACGATGAAGTCGGCCGGGGACAGCTGCGAGAACTCCGCCGTGAAGGGCAGGATCAGCAGCGCGTCCACGCCCAGCCCGGCCATCAGCTCGGCGCGCCGGTCGTACGGGGCCAGGATCGGCGGGTGACTGCCGGGGCGGACGACCTCGCTCGGGTGCGGGCTGAAGGTGACGACGACGGAGGGGACACCGAGCTCGCGCGCCCGGGCCACGGCGCGTCCGATGATCAGCTGATGACCCCGGTGGACCCCGTCGTAGGAGCCGATGGTGACGACGCCGCGTCCCCAGTCCTGGGGGATGTCCTCCAAGCCACGCCAGCGCTGCACTGTGACCGCTCCTCGCCCGAACCCTGTGGGCCCACGTCCTGGTTGCCGATTGCAGGTCTAAGACTGCCATGCCGGTGGCCGCTGCCCATCATCGGCGTCTTCCCGCGGGCACGCGCTGTGAGCGAGGGTCTCGACGGTCCGGCGCGCGCTCGGCCCCAGCAGCGCCGCCGCCTCCTGCGGCGCCCGCTCCAGCCAGCGGGCCACGAGGGCGCCGAAGGCCGGTTCGGCCCGCGCCAGCTCGACCGTGCGCCGCTCGAAGACCGCCGGACCGCCCGGTGCGCGCAGCAGTTGCCGGCCGGTGCGCCGCAGGAGGTCCCGGGTGCGGTCCGCGGGTGCACCGGCGGCCGCTCCCGCCGCCAGGGCGCCGAGGAAGGCGTCGAGCACCGACGGGTCGAGCTCCTCGCGGAGCAGCTCCTCGGCGAGCTCCCCGCGGAGGGTGTACGAGGGCTCCGTGCCCGGGGCGGCCAGTACGCCGGCCAGCGCGGCCCGGACCGGCGGCGGACCGGAGGCCAGCAGGTCCCGTACGAGCGGGCGGAGCACGGGGGCGGCGGCCAGGCCCTGTTCGAGCCGCTGGTCCAGGAACGCGGCGGCGTGCGCCGCGTCCTGCGGGCGGCGCGCCAGGTGGTCCCGTACGAGGTCGGCCGCGCGCCGCGCCAGGCCCGGGGTGGTCAGCGCGGCCAGGGCGCGCACCACTTCGCCGTCGGCCCGTTCCCGCAGGGCGGCGAACACCGCGTCCGGGTCGGGCAGCACGGGGAGCGCGGCGACCAGCGCGGCGGCGGGCAGCCGCCGGCCGCGTGCGGGGTCGCGGAAGCAGGCCAGTGCCTCGGGGAGGTAGCGGGCCCGTACCTGGGGGTCGCGGAGCAGGATTCCGAGGGCGCTGCCGTGCAGGGAGACGTCGGCGGGGCGGGCCAGGAGGGCCTGCGCGGCGTAGCGCAGCAGCTCGCGGTCGGCGGGGGTGCGTACGTGCGGGGCGGTGAGCGGCCCGTACGCGGCGGCCGCGACCCGGCGGCCGGGCCGCTCGTCGTGGGCCCATCGGTCCACGGCCCGGCTGAGGGCGGAGGGCTCGTCCTCGGCGAGGGCGGCGAGCAGTTCGTCGGCGCGGGGGTGCGCGGCCGTGACGAGCGCCTCGGCGAGGTCGTCGACGGCGAGCCCGCGGTGGGTGTGCAGCAGGGCCTGCGCGGCCGTGGCGACGGTGGCCCCGGGCCGCCCGAGCAGCCGCCCCTCGTCGCGGAACCAGCCGCACAGCAGCGGCTGTACGAGGCGCGGTGCGCGGACCAGCCGCCGGGCGGCGGCCTCGAGGAGGCGGTGGTCATGGGGCACCAGGCGGCGCAGCAGCTCGAACCGGTCCTCCTCGGCGATGCGCAGCCGGGTCCAGAACCACGCCCCGAACTCCCCCTCGTCCTCCGGGCCCCGACCGGGCTCGGGCGGGCCGCCGGGTGCGGCGCTCCCGCCGGTCCGCGCCCCGCCGGCGCAGGCCGTCTCCCCGGGCCCGGCCTGCCCGTCGGCCCGCGGGGCTCCGCCCTGGGCGGGGATCCGCGGGTGCCCGGTGGCTCCGGGTCCCGGCCACGCGGTGGTGGCCGCCGGGCCCGGGACCCCCAGGGCTCCCGCGTACGCGGCGGAACCGGCCGGTGGCGGGTCCGCCCGCGGCACGGGGGCGGGTGGCGGGGGCACGGGGGCGGGCATCACGGACGCCGGTGCCGGGCCCGCGGGTGCCGGGCGCGCCGGTGCCGGGCCCGCGGGTGCCGCGGCCTTCGGCGGCCCGGTCAGGTGGGCGGTGAGGGCGTGGAGGACGGGCAGGTACGGCGTGGCGTCGGGGGCGCGCAGCAGGGTTTCGCCGAGGAGGCGGGCGGCCCACCAGCGCGCCTCGGGGCCGGCCGCTTCGCCGTCGAGCAGGGCCACGAGCCGCTCCAGTGCCGCTGCCCGCTCCCCGGGCGGGAGCAGCCGCAGGGCCTCCAGCACGGGACCGATGCGGTGGCGGGGGACGTCCCGTCCGAGGGTGTCCAGGGCGGCCGGGAGATCCAGGTGCGCGGCCTGCACCCAGTCGGCGAGCTCCTCGTGGGCGAAGCGGTAGCCCTCTCCGGCGGGCACCAGCAGCCCCTCGGCGAGCACCGCGGAGGCCCACCCCGACCGCCAGGGGAACAGTTCCTCGAAGGAGGCCCGGTCCAGCTGTCCCTGCCCGGGTCCCAGACACCGCCGGGCGGCTTCGTGCACCCGCCCGGCCACCCGCGCGGCCAGCCGGCCCGCGCCGGGCCCGTACACGGCGGCGGCGTCCGGACCGCACGCCCCGCCCTGGCCGGCCCCGCACGCCCCACCCGGATCCACCCCGTCGACGCCGCCCCGGACCGAACCGGACTGCCCGCCGGAGTCCGCCCCGTACCCGCCACCCGAGCCCGACCCGCACACTCCGCCCAAGCCCGGCCCGCACACCCCACCCGGATCCACCCCGTACACCCCACCCGAACCCGGCCCGTACACCCCACCCGGATCCGCCCACCTCGCGCCGCCCGTTTCCGGGGCCGCGCCGCGTGTGCGCGGCTGCGGCAGCGCCGCGCAGACCCGGACGGCCACGCGCAGGCACAGCAGGTCCAGGTGTGCGGCGAACACCTCGTCACGCGACGGACGGCCCGCGGTGACCCCGGCCGCGCGGATCTCCGCGAGCAGCCGCAGGGTGAGCGGGTGCCGGGCGTCGGCTCCGGCGACGGCGCCGGCCGGGATGCCCAGCCGGGCCCCGGCGAGCACCGCCTCCTCGGGGGTGAGGTCGCCGACCGGGACCGCCGGCGGCAGCCCGCGGGCCGGCCGGGCCGGGGTGCGGAGCATCCGCCGCGGGTAGAGCCGCCCGGCGGACTCCCAGTGTTCGGGTCGGGCGGCCACGGCGAGCCGGGCTCCGGTCGCGTCCAGCCAGGCGGCGGTGGCGGCGGTCCACGGCGCCGCCCGGCCCGCGAGCCGCGGGGGCATCTCCTCGGGCCCGTCCAGGACGACGAGCAGGGGCCGCCCGGCCGAGGCCACGAGCGCGGCCAGCTCCGAAGCCTGGTCCGCCCCCGCGACGGCGGCCGGCACCTCCAGGATCCGGCCGGCCTCCGCCAGGGCCCGGGCCACCGCGTCGGCCAGCGAGGTGTCCCCGGCCCGCAGGTCGGCTCCGCGCAGCCAGAGGGTCGGGGCCGGGCGCGGGCCGCGGGCGCGGCGGACCGCCAGGGCGGCGAGGGCGGTGGTGCGGCCGGTGCCGGGGTGTCCGACCAGGGCGAGGACAGGGCGGTTCCCGGCGGTGAAGGCGTCCAGTTCCGCTGCGATCGCCGGGCGGTTCACCGGCTCGGGTCCCCCGGTGGCGAGGGCCGCGCCGAGGGTCGTGCCGGTGAGCTGCAGGGCTCCGGCGAGGTTCAGAGCGGGGCCGTGGCCCGGCACGGTGGCGGCGTTGCGTTCCAGCAGCGCGGCCAGGGGTCCGCCCGGGTCGGCGGCGGCCGCGGCCGTGAGCGGCACGGCGAAGCCCCCGGAGCGGTGCTCCGACTGCGGAGCGGTGCACAGGACCGCGAGCACCGCTCCGGTTCCGTCGTCCAGCACCGGGCCCCCGCAGGCCTCGCCGCCGAGCCGCAGCGCGTCGCGGCCGTCGGTTCCGATGGCCAGTTCCAGCGCGGCCGGGAGCAGCGGGAACTGATGCGCCCCCGTCGGGGCCGCCGCCACCGGGCCCGCCCACGCGTAGGCCGCCTCGGCCGGGCCGAGCACCCGTGCCTGGCGCCAGCCCCGCGCCGACAGCCGTACGTAGGTCCCGGGAGCGATCACCGCCCGCGGTGCGACCGGCAGCGGCCGTACTCCGAGCCCGTCGCTCCGTACCAGCGCCAGCCCCAGCTCCGGCAGGGCGGTCACGTCCGAGGCCCCCGCCACCCAGGTCCGCTCCCCCGGCGGCGGCCCGTGCAGGACGACCCGGGCCAGTCCGTCGACGGCCTCGTGGCTGGTGAGCACGGTCCCGCGGTCGTCCGCGACGAACCCGCTCCCCCGCGGCCGCCCGGCGAGATCGCAGATCCTGATCAGTTCCGCCGTCACCGCACCACTCCCCGTCGCGCGTGCCCCGTAGGCACGACCGTAGGCAGGTGAAGATCAGCGGGAAAAGCACGCGAGGCGAAAGCGCCCCCTTACGCTCCCTCCATTCACTCCGAGCGCCTGCTCGGACGGGTGAATAGGAGGGTCCGGATGGATAGAGACCTACCCGAGGGGGGTCGTGGAGCGGTGAGCAGCAGTCCGTGTGCGCTCACCGCTCCACGTCGAAAACGAGAACCGGCCGGCCCGAAGGCCGGCCGGTGAACGCATCGGGAAAACGGACCGGGGGAACCGGTCAGGCGAAGACGGCGAGCGACTTCGCCTTGCCGCCCTTGTTCTCCACGAGCCCGAGCAGCTGCCCCTCCGGCCCGTAGACCGCGACCGCCTTGCCGGGCTCGTACTCGTCCGGCATGTCGATCCGGACGCCGTTCGCCAGCAGCGACGCCCGCCGGGAGTCGAGCTGCCAGCGCGGGAACGCGGCAGCCGCCGCGTCGCCGATCGGCATGACGGTCAGCTCCTCCTGGAGCTGGTCGAGCGTGCGCGCCCGGTCGATCTTGTACGGACCCACCCGCGTGCGCCGCAGCGCCGTGAGGTGCCCGCCGACGCCGAGGTCGGCGCCGAGGTCCCGCGCGAGCGCGCGGATGTACGTACCGCTGGAGCAGACCACGGAGACGACGAGGTCGACGACCTTGGTGCCGTCCTCGGCCTCCGCCTCCCGCATGTCGTACACCTGGAAGGAGGACACGGTCACCGGGCGGGCCGGGATCTCGAACTCCTCGCCGTCCCGTGCGCGCTTGTAGGAGCGCACGCCCTTGATCTTGATGGCGCTGACCTTGGACGGGACCTGCATGATCGCACCGGACAGCTTGGCGATGCCCGCGTCCACGCCCTCCCGGGTGACCCCGGTGGCGTCCGTGGAGGAGGTGATCTCGCCCTCGGCGTCGTCCGTCAGGGTGTTCTGGCCCAGCCGGATGGTGCCGAGGTACTCCTTCTCCGTGAGCGCGAGGTGGCCGAGGAGCTTGGTGGCCTTCTCGACGCCCAGGACCAGCACGCCCGTCGCCATCGGGTCGAGCGTGCCGGCGTGGCCCACGCGGCGGGTCTTGGCGATCCCGCGCATCTTGGCGACCACGTCGTGCGAAGTGAAACCGGACGGCTTGTCGACGATGACCAGGCCGTCCGGCGTCTTCCCTGCGTTGGTGCTCATTACGCGGATGCGTCCCCGTCTTCGTCGGCGTCGGCCCCGTCGGCGTCGTCGTCCTCATCGGGCTTCTTGTACGGGTCGGCGTCGCCGGCGTACTTCGCGCCCGAGGAGACCTCGCGCACCTGGGCGTCGGAGGTCCGCGCCTTCTCCAGGAGGTCCTCGATGCTCTTGGCGGTCTCCGGAAGGGCGTCCGCCACGAACGTCAGGGTCGGCGTGAACTTGGTCTGTGCCGCCCGGCCGACCGCGGAGCGCAGGACGCCCTTGGCGCTCTCCAGGCCCGCTGCCGCGCTGACCCGCGCCTCGTCGTCGCCGTACACCGTGTAGAAGACCGTGGCCTCCCGCAGGTCGCCGGTGACCCTGGTGTCCGTGATGGTCACGTGCGTACCGAGGCGGGGGTCCTTGACGCCGCGCTGCAGCTTCTCGGCCACCACCTCCCGGATGAGGTCCGCCAGCTTCTTCGCCCGCGCATTGTCGGCCACTGGTCCGTCTCCTTCTTCGTCTTGCGGTCAGTCTTCATCACCGTGGATCCGCCGTCGTACCGACAGCAGCTCCACTTCCGGACGTGCCGCGACCAGCCGCTCGCAGCGGTCCAGTACATCCGAGAGGAACCCCGTGTCCCCACTCACCAGAGCGACCCCTATACGGGCCCTGCGGTGCAGGTCCTGGTCGCCCACTTCGGCCGCGCTCACAGAGAACTTGCGCTGGAGCTCGGCCACGATGGGCCGGACGACGGAGCGTTTCTCCTTCAGCGAGTGAACGTCGCCGAGGAGCAGATCGAAGGACAGAGTCCCCACGTACATGCAGTTCCGGATGTCCCGCCGGTGCGGGTTCGGTGGCCTGCCGGCCGTCGCGCGGCAGGGTCATCAGAACCGTACACGCAACGGCCGGGGCCGATCGACGGATATTCCGCCGACCGGCCCCGGTGTTACAGCTACCTACGACACGGTGCGAACCGCCTCGCGCTTACGCGCGGGGCTTCTCGCGCATCTCGTACGTCGCGATGACGTCGTCGATCTTGATGTCGTTGAAGTTACCGAGGTTGATACCGCCCTCGAAGCCTTCGCGGATCTCGGTGACGTCGTCCTTGAAGCGGCGCAGACCGGAGATGTTGAGGTTCTCGGCGATGACCTTGCCATCGCGCAGGAGCCGCGCCTTGGTGTTGCGCTTGACCTCGCCCGACCGGATGAGGACACCGGCGATGTTGCCCAGCTTGGACGAGCGGAAGACCTCGCGGACCTCCGCCGTACCGAGCTCGACCTCTTCGTACTCCGGCTTGAGGAGACCCTTCAGGGCCGCCTCGATCTCCTCGATGGCCTGGTAGATCACCGAGTAGTAGCGGACGTCGACACCCTCGCGCTCCGCCATCTGCGCGGCACGGCCGGCCGCACGGACGTTGTAGCCGATGACGATGGCGTCGGAGCCCATCGCCAGGTTGATGTCGGACTCGGTGACCGCACCCACACCGCGGTGCAGGACGCGGATGTCGACCTCTTCGCCGACGTCGAGCTGGAGCAGCGAGGACTCGAGAGCCTCCACCGCACCGGACGCGTCGCCCTTGATGATGAGGTTGAGTTCCTGGACGAGACCGGCCTTGAGGACCGAGTCGAGGTCTTCCAGGGACACCCGGCGGACGCGCTTGGCGAAGTTGGCGTTGCGCTCACGCGCAGCACGCTTCTCGGCGATCTGACGGGCGGTGCGGTCCTCGTCGACGACGAGGAAGTTGTCGCCGGCGCCGGGGACGTTGGTGAGACCCAGGACCAGGACGGGGGTCGCGGGACCCGCTTCCTCGACGTTGTTGCCCTTGTCGTCGAGCATGGCGCGCACGCGGCCGTAGGCATCGCCCACGACCATCGTGTCGCCGACGCGGAGGGTACCGCGCTGGACGAGGACGGTGGCGACGGCACCGCGGCCGCGGTCGAGGTGGGACTCGATCGCAATACCCTGAGCGTCCTGCTCCGGGTTGGCGCGCAGGTCGAGCGAGGCGTCGGCGGTGAGGACGACGGCCTCGAGCAGGGAGTCGATGTGCAGACCCTGCTTGGCGGAGATGTCGACGAACATCGTGTCGCCGCCGTACTCCTCGGCGACCAGACCGAACTCGGTGAGCTGACCGCGCACCTTGACCGGGTCGGCACCCTCGACGTCGATCTTGTTGACCGCGACGACGATCGGAACGCCGGCGGCCTGGGCGTGGTTGAGCGCCTCGATCGTCTGCGGCATCACGCCGTCGTTGGCCGCGACCACGAGGATCGCGATGTCGGTCGACTTGGCACCACGGGCACGCATGGCGGTGAACGCCTCGTGACCGGGGGTGTCGATGAAGGTGATCTTGCGCTCTTCACCGTTGACCTCGGTGCCCACCTGGTAGGCACCGATGTGCTGGGTGATGCCACCGGCCTCGCCCGCGACGACGTTCGTCTTGCGGATGGCGTCGAGCAGTCGGGTCTTACCGTGGTCGACGTGACCCATGACGGTCACGACCGGCGGACGCGGCATGAGGAATTCCTCGCCGCCCTCGTCCTCGCCGAACTCGATGTCGAAGCCCTCGAGGAGCTCGCGGTCCTCTTCCTCCGGGCTGACGATCTGAACGACGTAGTTCATCTCGCCGGCCAGCATTTCGAGGGTCTCGTCGGAGACGGACTGCGTGGCAGTGACCATCTCGCCGAGGTTCATCATCACGGCGACGAGCGACGCCGGGTTGGCGTTGATCTTCTCCGCGAAGTCGGTGAGGGAGGCACCGCGGGACAGGCGAACGGTCTCGCCGTGACCACGCGGCAGCATGATGCCGCCGACCGACGGGGCCTGCATGGCCTCGTACTCCTGGCGACGCTGGCGCTTGGACTTGCGTCCACGACGCGCGGGACCACCGGGACGGCCGAAGGCGCCCTGCGTGCCACCACGGGCGTTGGGACCACCGGGACGTCCGCCGAAGCCGGGACGACCGCCGCCACCGGCACCGGCCGGACCGCCGCCGAAGCCGCCGCCACCGGGACGGGGACCGCCGAAGCCGCCGCCGCCACCCGGACGCGAGCCCGGACCGGCCGGACGGCCGGCGAAGCCGCCGCCCGCGGGACGACCCGCGCCACCGGCACCGCCGGGACGGGGACCACCGGCACCGGGACCACGGCCACCGGGGCCGCCACCGGGACGGGGACCGGGACCACCGGCAGCGGGACGCTGCGGCATCATGCCCGGGTTGGGACGGTTACCACCGGGAGCACCACCGGGACGCGGGGCGCCGCCCTGCGGGCGCGGCATGCCGCCCGGGGTCGGACGGCCCGCACCGGCACCCTGGGGGCGCGGAGCGCCACCGGGGCCGCCCTGCGGACGGGGAGCGCCACCCTGGCGGTCACCGGCGCCGGGGGCACCGGGACGGGGAGCGCCGGCCGGACGGGGCGCCTGCGGGCGCGCCATGCCGGTGGAGCCACCAGAGGTGAACGGGTTGTTGCCCGGACGGGGACCGGCCGGACGGGCGCCCTGCGGACGCGGTGCCTGGGCACCGGGACCGGCGGGACGCTCGGCGCGCGCCGGAGCGGCGCCGGCCGGACGCGGGGCGCCGGGACGGGCGCCGGACTGGCCACCGGCCGCCGGACGCTCGGGGCGCTGCTGCGCCGGACGCGGACCGGGGGTCGCGCCGGGGCCGGCGGGACGGTCGGTGCGCGCCGGGGCCGCGGCGGCCGGAGCCGCCGGGGGCGCGGAGAACTCGGTCGCCACGGGAGCCGCCGGAGCGGGCTTCGGGGCGGCCGGAGCCTTGGGACCGGGACGCGGGCCGCCTGCGGCGGGGGCCGGGGTCACCGGGGCGGGCGCTGCGGCGGCCGGGGCCTCCGCGACGACCGGCTTGGGGGCCGGGGCGCCGGGCTTCGGCGCCGCGGGACGTGCAACAGCACCCGGGGTGGGAACCCCGGGCTTGGCGGGGGCGGCCTTGCGGGGCTCACCCGGCTTCGCAGCGGACTTGCCGGCGTTGCCGCCGGGGCCCTGCAAAGCATCGGTCAACTTGCGTACGACCGGCGCCTCGATCGTCGAGGACGCCGAACGGACGAACTCACCGAGTTCCTGGAGCTTGGCCATGACGACCTTGCTCTCAACTCCGAACTCCTTGGCGAGTTCGTATACCCGGACCTTAGCCACTTCGCTCCTTTTAGGTCCGGGTTACGCCGGACCGTCTCTACTTCATGCTCGTACTCATCGCGTACTCATCGAGGGGTGCTCATCGCAATCTCGACCTACTTCCAACTCGCGAGGTACCTGACCGCACGGTGATCCGTGCCGTACTACGTGCTTACGGTGTCGCCTCGGCCTCATCGGCCACGGCATTGTGCAGTTCCGCCGTGTCGAACGGTCCTGCGGACTTGAAGGCCCGGGAGAACGCCCTGCGGCGGACAGCCTGGTCGAGGCAGACCACGGCGGGGTGCACGTAGGCACCCCGGCCGGGCAGCGTACCGCGAGGATCGGAGACACATTTGTCACCGACCGCCACGATGCGCAGCAGATCGCTCTTGGCCGCTCGCTCCCGACACCCCACACAGGTGCGTTCGGGGCATGCGCGGGCTTGCGTCCGGCCAGACACGCTTAAGTCTACCTCCCCGCACCGACCTCACCTCTTCGGGTGAAAAATCGAACGGATGTCGTCGTGATCACGAGTGCCGGGTCCCGCCGCCGAAACCTCGGCGGAGGACAGCCGTGCACGTCGGGCAGGGCTCTTCGTCGCCCCTGCCGTTCTTGTGTACCGCCCGGACAGCTCCGGGCGGTAGCGGTTTTATTCCCCGCGGCGGTCGTCGCGCCGGTCGTCCCGGCGGTCGTCGCCCCGGTCGCCCCGGTCGCCCCGGTCGTCCCGGCGCTCGGCGCGGTCGCCCCGGTCGCGGTCGTCCGCGTCCGAGGGCTGCTCGGTGTCGGGACGGATGTCGATGCGCCAGCCGGTGAGGCGGGCGGCGAGGCGGGCGTTCTGGCCCTCCTTGCCGATGGCCAGCGACAGCTGGTAGTCGGGCACGGTCACCCGGGCGGACCGGGTGTCCCAGTCCACGACCTCGACCTTGCTCACCCGGGCGGGTGACAGGGCGTTGGCGACCATCTCCGCCGGGTCGTCCGACCAGTCGACGATGTCGATCTTCTCACCGTGCAGCTCGGCCATCACGTTGCGCACGCGGCTGCCCATCGGGCCGATGCAGGCGCCCTTCGGGTTGAGGCCGGAGCGGTTGGCGCGAACGGCGATCTTGGTGCGGTGACCGGCCTCACGGGCGATCGCGCAGATCTCGACGCTGCCGTCGGCGATCTCCGGGACCTCCAGCGAGAACAGCTTCTTCACCAGGTTCGGGTGGGTGCGCGACAGGGTCACGGACGGACCGCGGACACCCTTCGCCACCCGCACGACGTACGACTTCAGCCGCAGTCCGTGCGTGTAGTCCTCGCCGGGGACCTGCTCCTGCACCGGCAGCATGGCCTCCATCTTGCCGATGTCGACCAGGACGTTCTTCGGGTCCTTGCCCTGCTGCACGACGCCGGTGATGACATCACCCTCGCGGCCCAGGAACTCGCCGAAGGTCAGGTCGTCCTCGGCGTCGCGCAGACGCTGGAGGATCACCTGCTTGGCGGTCGTCGCGGCGATGCGGCCGAAGTCCGACGGGGTGTCGTCGAACTCCTTGGCCTCCTGGCCCTCTTCCAGGTCCCTCGGGTCCTCGGTCGCCCACACGATCACGTGACCGTTGGTGCGGTCGAGCACGACGCGTGCGCGCCGGAAGCTTCCCTCGGTGCGGTGGTACGCGATGAGGAGGGCCGACTCGATCGCTTCGACCAGCAGGTCGAAGGAAATCTCCTTCTCCCGGACCAGACCCCGTAGGGCACTCATGTCGATGTCCACGACTACGCCTCCTCTTCCTTCTTGTCCTTGCGGTTGAACTCGATCTCGACACGCGCCTTGGCGATGTCGGTGAATGCGATGCGCCGGGCGGTCGCCTTGCGGCCCTTCACGCCCGGGACCTCCAGGTCCATGCCCTCGTCGTCGACGTCGAGGATGCGGGCGATCACTTCCCCGCCGTCCGACGTCTGGAACTTCACGAGCCGGCCGATCGCCCGGATGTAGTGACGGTGCTCGGTGAGCGGGCGGTCCGCGCCCGGCGAGCTGACTTCGAGGACGTACTCGTCCTCGCCCATCGCGTCGGTCTCGTCCAGCAGGTCGGAGACTTCGCGGCTCAGCTCGGCGCACGCGTCCAGCTCCACGCCGTCATCGGAGTCCACGATGATGCGCAGCATCCGGCGCTTGCCCGCCTTGGACGTCTCGATCTCCTCGAGGTCCAGGCCCTTGGCGGCGGCGAGCGGCTCCAGCAATGCGCGCAGCCTGTCGCTCTGGGTGGTGCTCATCCGGGTGACTCCTCGGCCGCGTGTGCTGTTGTGATGTCCGTCGTGCGTCAGGTCAAAGGGTATCCGGTCGCGGGGGGTGTTGCCGTCCGCCCTGTGGACGGAGCCCCGGGTACCGTGATCACTCCCTGCCCACGATCAGCCCAGTCAGCCCCCGGAGGCCTTGCCGTGCCCTCGATCCTGCCGTCGCGAAGAGGCCTGCTCGCCGGTGCCGCGGGCATCACCGGAGCCGCGCTGCTCAGCGGTTGCTCCGACGGCGGGACGCCCGCCGCGGATCCCGAGGTTCCACTCGAACGGCGGATGCGTGAGACGGCCGTTCGTGAGAGCGGGCGACTGCTGGAACGTTACGACGCGACGGCCGCGGCCCATCCGGCCCTCGCCGAGCGCCTCGCGCCGCTGCGCGCTTCGGTCGCGGCGCACACGGCGGCCCTCGGCGACGGCGGGTCCCCGGCGCCCTCCCGCTCGGCCTCCGCTCCTTCGCCGGCGCCCTCCCCCGCGCCGTCCGGCACCGCGGCGGCCGCTCCGCCCGCCCCCGGTGCCGCGCCGGTGCCGGCCGCGCCCGCCGAGGCGCTGACCGCCCTCGCGGACGCCGAGCGGAGCCTGGCCGAGGCCCGGACCATCTCCCTGGCCGGCGCCCCCGGGGAGCTGGCCAGGATGCTCGCCTCGGTCGCGGCGTGCGGCCACGTCCACGCGTACCTGCTGACCTCGAACCCGGGAGCCTCCTCGTGACCTCCATCCCCTCCCCCGCCGGCCGGGTCCTGGAGGCCGCGCAGGCCGCGCTCGCCGCCGAGCACGCGGCCGCGTACGGCTACGGCGTGATCGGCGCCCGGGCGGCGGCCGGCCGCGCCGCCGAGGCCCGGGAGGCCCACGGCGGCCACCTCGCGCGCCGCGACGCCCTCGCCCGCACCGTGCGTGAGCTGGGCGGTTCCCCCCGCGCCGCGGAGGCCGCGTACACCCTGCCGTTCGCCGTGCGCACACCCGCCGACGCCGAACGGCTGGCCGCCGGGATCGAGGACCGGGTGGCGGGCGCGTACTCCGATCTGGTGCGGGCGGCAGAGGGCCGGTTGCGCCGCGAGGCGGCTGACGCGCTGAGCGCCGCGGCCGTGCGCGCGGCACGCTGGCGCGGTGGCGGCGTAGCCTTCCCTGGGCTCACGGAACGCGCGGACACCCCGCGGAGCTAGCGCGCAAACATGCGCGACGAGCCCGGGCACAGCTGAAAGGGACCACGCACGCATGGCTTTCGAACCGCCGCAGCGGCTCGTACGGGCGCTCGGCGAGCTGCCGGAATCGGCGCACGTCTCGGACTGGCTGGGGCAGCTCCCCGGGCTGGCGCAGGACGCGCTGGCCCGGCGCGGAGTACACGCGCAGCGGGTGCAGGCCCCCGGCGGCCGCAGCAGCCTGGTCGTCCTCGTCCGGTACGCCGACGGGACCCCGGCCGCGCTGAAGCTGGCCCCGCCGGGGCTCCGCCCCGACCGGGAGCTCGCCGCACTGGCGCACTGGGGCGGTTTCGGGGCGGTACGGGTCCTCGACACGCGCCACCACGAGGAGGACGGGGCGCTGCTCCTGGAGCGGCTGCACCCCGAGGTCTCGCTGCGTTCGCTGCCGGAGGCGAAGGCGCTGCTGGAGGCCTGCGGCACGCTGCGCAGGCTGTGGGTGGCCCCGGCACCGGGGCACGGCTGGGAGACGGTGGCCGAGCGGACCTCCGAGCAGGCGGAGGTGCTCCGCAAGGCTCCCCCGGAGACGGCGGAGCTGGCCTCGGCGGCGCTGGCGGCCCGTGAGGAGCTGACGGCGGCCCCGGCCGAGGAGCTGCTGCTGCACGGGAACTTCCGGCAGGGCAAGGTCCTCGCGGGCGAGCGTGCTCCGTGGCTGGCGGTGGGCCCCGACCCGATGGTTGGCGAGCGGGCGTACGACCTGGCGCGGCTGGTACGGGACCGGCTGGAGGACCAGATGGCCTCCTCGGCGGGGGCTTCGGGTGCCCGCCGGCGGGTGAACAAGCTGGCCGACGCGCTGGAAGTGGACCGGGACCGGCTGCGCGGCTGGACGCTGTTCCGGGCCGTCGAATCGGGCAACCGGGCGCTGGCCGCCGGGCGGCGGCGGGACGCGGAGCTGCTGCTGGAGTTCGCGGGCTGGTTGTAGGGCATAACCCCCTTGGGGGACCTGCCCGGCAGGAGGACGCCATGCTCCAGGAACTGCTCACAGCCGGCGCCGTCGCGGGCGTCGGGATCGTGGCCTACCTGGGCGCCGCCGCCCGGGTGGTCAAACAGTACGAGCGGGGCGTGGTCTTCCGCCTCGGCCGGCTGCGGGACGGGGTCCGGGGGCCCGGCTTCACCTTCGTGGTCCCGGCCGTGGACCGGCTGCGCAAGGTCAACATGCAGATCGTGACGATGCCCGTGCCCGCGCAGGAGGGGATCACGCGGGACAACGTCACGGTGCGGGTGGACGCGGTCGTGTACTTCAAGGTGGTGGACGCGGCCAACGCGATCATCCAGGTCGAGGACTACCGGTTCGCGGTCTCCCAGATGGCGCAGACCTCCCTGCGGTCGATCATCGGCAAGTCCGACCTGGACGACCTGCTGTCCAACCGGGAGCAGCTCAACCAGGGCCTGGAGCTGATGATCGACAGCCCGGCGGTGGGCTGGGGGGTTCAGATCGACCGGGTGGAGATCAAGGACGTCTCGCTCCCGGAGACGATGAAGCGGTCGATGGCGCGGCAGGCGGAGGCCGACCGGGAGCGGCGGGCGCGGATCATCAACGCGGATGCGGAGCTCCAGGCGTCGAAGAAGCTGGCGGAGGCGGCGGAGGTCATGTCGGAGCAGCCCGCGGCGCTGCAGCTGCGCCTGCTCCAGACGGTCGTGGCCGTCGCCGCGGAGAAGAACTCGACGCTGGTCCTCCCGTTCCCGGTGGAACTCCTCCGCTTCCTGGAACGCGCGGCCCCTGCCCCCGCGGCGCCGCCTCCGCCCCCTGCCCCGGCGCCGCCGCCCCCGGGCACCTCGGCCCCCGCACCGGCGGCGCCCGCGAGCATCGCGACCCCGGCGCCCGCGGACGCTGCTGCGGGGCTCGGCCCCGGGGCGGTGTCCGAGCCCTGCCTGGACGGGCCCCCGGCGGAGCCGGACGAGCGCGGCTAGCCGCTGCGCGGAGCCGTCCCCTACCCGCCCTTCCACCGTTCCCCGGGCTCCGCCCGGACCCGGTCCTCGAACGCCGGACGGGCTGGATTGTGCGCCCCGGGGGTGGGGAACCGGCCCCGTAGGGCTACGCGCCGGCGGTCAGGCGGGAGAGGGCTTCCTCCAGCGGGAGCTCCTCGCGGGTGCCGGCGCGGCGGTCCTGGAGTTCGACCACCGGCTCCGCCGAGCGGCGGCCCGCGACGAGGATCCACGGGACCCCGATGAGCTCCGCGTCGGTGAGCTTCACCCCGGGTGACAGGCCGGGCCTGTCGTCCAGGAGGACGCGGAGACCGGCCCCGGCCAGGGACTCCGCCGCCGACTCCGCCAGCGCGAGCGGCACCGCCTTGCCCGCCGCCACGACGTGCACGTCGGCCGGCGCGACCGCGGAGGGCCAGCACAGGCCCCGCTCGTCCGCGGTCTGCTCGGCCAGCGCGGCCACCGCGCGGGAGACGCCGATCCCGTAGGAGCCCATCGTGACGCGGACCGGCTTGCCCTCCTTGCCGAGGACGTCGAGCCCGAACGCGTCCGCGTACTTCCGGCCGAGCTGGAAGATGTGCCCGATCTCGATGGCCCGGTCGAGCCGCAGCCCGGCGCCGCAGGCGGGGCAGGGGTCGCCCTCCTCGACGACGACCACGTCGAGGTACTGGTCCACCTCGAAGTCCCGGCCGCAGACCACGTCGCGGGCGTGCGTGTCGGGCTTGTTGGCGCCCGTCACCCAGGAGGTGCCCGGCGCGACGCGCGGGTCGGCGAGGTAGCGGACCTTCTCCAGGCCCTGCGGGCCCACGTAGCCCCGTACGAGGTCGGGCCGGCCGGTGAAGTCCTCCGCCGTCACCAGTTCCACGACGGCCGGGGCCAGGTGTTCGCCGAGCTTGCCCAGGTCGACCTCGCGGTCGCCCGGTACGCCCACGGCGGTGATCTCGCCGTCCACCTTGACCAGGAGGTTCTTCAGGGTCGCGGAGGCGGGGACGCCCAGGTGCGCCGCGAGGCTCTCGATGGTGGGGGTGTCGGGGGTGGGGATCTCCTCCAGCGGGCCGTGCTCGCCGGGGGCCGGGGTCAGGGCGAAGGTCGCGGCCTCGGTGTTGGCGGCGTAACCGCAGGAGGGGCAGTCCGCGAAGGTGTCCTCGCCGGCCGGGGCCGGGGCCAGGAACTCCTCCGAGGCCGAGCCGCCCATGGCGCCCGACACGGCCGACACCACCCGGTGGTCGAGGCCGAGCCGCTCGAAGATGCGTACGTAGGCCTCGCGGTGGAGCCGGTAGGACTCCGCCAGGCCCTCGTCGGACACGTCGAAGGAGTACGAGTCCTTCATCTGGAACTCGCGGCCGCGCAGGACGCCCGAGCGGGGCCGCGCCTCGTCCCGGTACTTGGTCTGGATCTGGTACAGCATGACAGGCAGGTCCTTGTAGGACGTGCACTGGTCCTTGACCACCAGGGTGAAGATCTCCTCGTGGGTGGGGCCGAGCAGGTAGTCCGCGCCCTTGCGGTCCTTCAGCCGGAAGAGCAGGTCCCCGTACTCCGACCAGCGGCCGCTGACCTCGTACGGCTCCTTCGGCAGCAGGGCCGGCAGGAGTACTTCCTGCGCGCCGATCCCGTCCATCTCCTCGCGGACGATGCGCGAGACGTTGTCCAGGACCCGCTTGCCAAGCGGGAGCCAGCTCCACACGCCGGCGGAGCTGCGCCGGACGTAGCCGGCCCGGACGAGGAGGCGGTGGCTGAGGGTTTCCGCGTCGGCCGGGTCCTCGCGGAGGGTCTTGGCCATGAGGCGGGACATGCGCTGCACGTGTTGCGTAGACATGACGCGAGGCTATCGGGGGTGCCGGGGAGCGCGGAAACCGTTTCAGGGCCTGCGCAGCGGCAGCGGGGCGCCCATGACGGCGTACGGGAGGCTCGCGCTCGGGAAGAGGACCTGACGGGCCAGGTCCTCGTACCCGAGGGAGCCGTAGAGGCCGCGGGCGGGGCTGTCGGTGTCGATCGCGGAGAGGATCGAGCGGTCCTCGGCGGCGGTGTCGGTGATCAGGGTGATGAGGGAGCGGCCGAGGCCCTTGCCCTGGTACCCGGGGTGGACGTGCAGCTCGGTGATCACGAAGGAGCCGTCGAGCCAGCTCTCGTGGCCGCCGGCCCGCAGGTAGGGCTCGACGACTCCGGACCACCAGTGGGTGCGGTCGTTGGGCATGCCGTAGACGAACCCGGCGAGCTCTCCGTCCCCGGTGAACGCGCCGAGCGCGCGGGCGCCGCGGCAGGTCATGTGGCGCTGGACGATGTAGCGCCGGATGCCGATCTCTTCCTCGCTGAGCCCGAAGGCCAGGGCCTGCACGCGCAGGGCCTCGTCGACCCGGGCGGCGAGGTCGAGGGGCCCGATGCGCAGTCCGGCGGGCCGGCCGGGGTCGTCTCCCGCGGGGGTTGGCATCATGCGGCGACCTTACTGGCCGACCGTGCGCTCGAACAGCAAGATCAGAAGAGCACGCTCATGAACGCGCCGACCTCGCGGAAGCCGACCCGGTGGTAGGAGGCTCGTGCGGCGGTGTTGAAGTCGTTGACGTACAGGCTGACCACGGGGGCCACGTCCCGCAGGGCGTAGGCGACGACGGCGGCCATCCCGGTCTCGGAGTGCCCGCGGCCGCGGAACTCGGGGTCGACCCAGACGCCCTGGATCTGGCAGGCGCGGGCGGTCGCGGCGCCGATCTCGGCCTTGAAGACGACCTTGCCGTCCTCGACCCGGGCGAAGGAACGCCCGCCGGCGACCAGCTCGGCGACCCGGGCCTGGTAGAGCAGGCCGCCGTCGCCGGTCATCGGGGAGATGCCGACCTCTTCGGTGAACATGGCCACGCAGGCGGGCATGATCACCTCCATCTCGTCCTTGCGGATCCGGCGCACCCGGGGGTCGGCGGTCACCGTGGTGGACGGCTGTTCCATGACCATGAGGGGCTGGCGGGAGCGGACGTCGCGGGCCGGGCCCCAGCTGGGCTCCAGGAGCCGCCAGAGCAGTCCGGTGGCCTCGGCGGGGCCGACGATGGAGGAGCAGCGGCGGCCGGTGCGCCGGGCGCGGTCGGCGAAGGCCCGTACGGCGTCGGGGCCGGCGCAGACGGGCACCAGGTTGGCGCCGGCGTAGCAGAGCGAACGGAGCTCGCCGTCGGCGTACCAGCCCCACATCTCGCCGCCCAGGCGCCACGGGTCGAGCCCGGCGACCTGGACCCGCGAGGTGACGAAGGCGTTCTCGACCGGCTCGCGGCCGAGGATGTCGAGCGCGGCGTCAAGATCACTGGGCTCAAGGACCCGGGTGGTGGTCTGCGTCAACACTGGGGCCTCACCATGCAAGTCTGCTGATCTCCGCACTGTACCCGGACCGGGGGGGGGGGGGGGGCGCCGCGGCCCGCGGCGGGGGGGGGGGGGGGGGGGGGGGGGGGGGGGGGGGGGGCGCCGGCGCCGCCCGCGGCCC